>JBJEMQ010000368.1:0-5168 GCA_051879755.1 Coprococcus sp.
GATGATTACTTCTGCAACAGACTCGGCATACGCAACCAGTTCGTTAAGAATTCCTTCATCTTCCTCTGTCCAGTACTTCGGCTCATCCAGCACCTCTGCATCAGCTCCTGTGATGATGACTTTGATTACAAGTTCCTTTTCGTTTTTTCTTTCTCTCATTTCTGTTCCTTTCCGCCATATCGGCTAACAATTAAAAAAGCCGCACTCCCTATTGAATGCGGCATGTAAAGGATATATAGATATATGAATCATGCAATGAGCCTTGCGAGGATCTCATCGACAGGATCTGTATATCTGTTTTCTGCTATGAGGCTGTTTCTAAGCTCGTTAAGGGCAAATACCAGAACTCTGACCTCATCATGTGTCAGCTTAAGCTTCATTGTATATCTCATGACTCTTTCCTCCAATCTTTTCTTAATTGTTTACTTCAGTTTAATATTTTGAAATGAATGCAGCAAATGTGCGAATTTGAATATGAAAAAAGACAGCCGAAGCTGCCTTGGGTTCATATGTAATTGTCTGCAAAGCAATTTACATCATCTATGTTTGCGCTGATATCTCCCTCTAAGCTCAGCCTTTTGAAGGATATGACTTTCCGCCAGTTTAAGTATGTCTTCTTTCTTTGCTTTTGCGCTAGCATCTATTTTACAATCAAGAGTGTAAAGTGTGAACAGATACTCGTGGTTCCAGTTGAAGGGAGGTTTGGGTCCTCGATAACAGTGTTTGCCATAGGCGAGTCCCTGTTCAATATGTATTGGATGTTCAACAACGCTTCCCTTACCGATGCCTCCCGGAATACATTCAGCAGGCGTAATGTTCCATGCTATCCAGTGATTATATCCCGGCATTATTGGGTGGCCAAGATCATCCAAAGTTATGACCATCGTTTCTGCTTTTGAATCAATTCCTTCTATATGAAATTCAGGAGATTTATCCTCTCCATACCCTGCATTACAGTCGGGTATCCATCCTCCGCTTATGAAAGATGGTGTAGTAATCTTAAGCATATCTATAATCCTCCGGAAACATCTGATTTGAATCTTCACAAACTTGAAACTATCTTTCATATACCATTGGCAGGTATTGAATTCCGCCATCTGACTGAACATCATCAGTTTGAATGAAACCCAGTTTTTTATACACTTCAACTGCGTACAAAGAAGAGTGTACTGTTATTCTTTCTGATGTGCTTTCGTTAAGTACTGTCTCCCATAGTTTGCGACCTATTCCTTTATTATGATGGGCTCCATCAACAAAAAAGAGTGCCAGATGTTTCCCATCATCCCTTACTGCAATAATTCCCAATAGCTCATTATCTGCATATGCGCCATATGCAGTCAGCATTTCAATATAATCTTCCGAATGAATCGCATCCCGGAATGCCTGTTTACCGGATTCCGGATAATGGACTGCTTCATATTCACAGAACACTTTCCAAACGAGAGGTAAAGAGTCCTGGATTTCTTTTCTGTTGAGTTTCTTGATGTGCATTTTCATCACCCACAAACTGGAATTTACAGTTCTATTATAACTGTCATTTCCTGGCCGGACAACGCAAACTATTATGCATCACCTGCAAAAGGGCAGACTTCCCCCCTGGTGTAAGAATTACCTGATTTTCGAGTCCCGCGGGCAACAAAAAATGTGAATTTGCAGTTTCTGAATCCACCCGAAAACGGGCTTCTCCCAACCGATTCCCATTTTAAAGTTCCTTTGTATACCTTTGTATGCGTCTGTACGACGTTAATCTATATAAAAAGGGAAACCCGCAAAGCATTGCAATTGCTTGTTTCCCTTGAAATTTCAATGAAAAAGAGACCTTGTTCAGGTCTCCAGGTTATGGCGGAGGACAACAGTAGTAATAAACTCTAAAAGCCTTGATATGACTGTGTTTTTCTTGGAACAGGGGAGAATTGCGTCTTATCTTGCTCCTTATGAGCGAAAACGCTAATCTTCAATACCGAGAGCTTTAGATAAATTTTCATACTTTAGTTTATAATATACTGTGTTTCCGTCTTTTGCTTCTTCAATCAGATCGTAAACACGAAGATTTTTTAATTTAGTATTAAGTGTTGTATTACTCTTGATTTTTAAATACTGTAACAATTCCTTTTTGTTTGCACCATTTTTTGCGAAAAGTGCACTTATCAGCAAAGTGTGGCAGAGTGCTTCTGTAGTTTTATCCCATTTATCTCTAATTGAAAGCATAAGAACTCGCTTGAGATTTATTTCATACAAGTCACTCCTCTTTGTAAGTGCATATAGAAGGTTTTCTTCAGCCTTTAGTACTATGCTAAGAAACATAATTATAAAAGGTGTAATATCACCTTTGTTTATTGGATCATTACATATTTTAAATAGTTTGTAATATTCACTGATGTTATCCTGGATTGTATAAGATAATCTGTTACCAACAAGAGAGTCCAGATCTTTTGATAAATAATAGCTGCTGATAAATCGCGACAATCGGCCATTGCCATCATAAAATGGATGAATATATCCAAATAAATAATGAAAAGCCGCTGTTCTAACCAGAATATCTATATTGTCATCATTCAAAATATCCATGCTTCTCTGCATATAAGCAATCACTTTTTCTTCCGGGTAAACACCTGTGTGTATTATCTTTTGCACAGCATTTCTTACATTTACCGTATCTTTCCTGAATATTTCTCCATCAGGCGCATTATCAGGATCATTCTCTAATACTTCATTCAGTACAAGATTATTATACAGTACGCGAAGGTCCTGACACTTTTGGAGTTCAATATTTTTTTCTCCTAAAAGAATATACTGATTTATTAAACCTTCGAATCTCTTCTCGTGGCGATTACTTTCTCCGAGAGAATCAATAACATCTTTTATTTCTCTACGAGTACTGTGCACGCCTTCGATATTATTTGTTATTATGATTTCATCAATTAGACTTTCCATACGGAATTGATGAATTGCCTGATTTGGTAATTGAGCTCTAAGTAAAGAAACCTTTTTGTCCACCCTTAAAATGCTGCTTGAAAGAGAATATAGTTCATTGCAAGGTAAATAAAACGATTCATTACCTGAGATTTCAATACCAAGCTTTACTGCCTCTCTAGAATTATATCTGCTTTCATATAACGCTTGATACTCTTGTTTGCTTTTATAGTATGTTTTGTATAGAGGTTCATATTTCATTTTAATTAACACTCCTTACAAATTATTATTATTTGAGCGCATACCGCTCTGCCACCAATAGCTATATTCAGTATTGGATAATGTTGATTTTGTTATTCAATAATAGCACCAAGCACAATCAAAATCAATTAATATTTGATTGTGCTCTTTAGATTTGGTACAGCAGATAATAATATGGTTGCCAATAATTGTTCATCTGATACTCATATTGTATTCCTGCAGCTTGTTTATAGATTTGTTATTCAGTGCATCAAATACATCCGCATATGTGTCCAGGGTAACATGAATATCCGTGTGACCCATCCAGTTCTTAAGTACAAATGCATCAATTCCTGATTCAATGCATCTCGTTGCGAAGGTATGTCTTAATGCATGCTGCCCATTATATTCCAGTCCGTTTTTTTCACAGATTCGCTTAAAAAAGCTGTTTACTTGTTTAGTGGATATTACATCCATCTTGTTGAAATCATAAAAGATTAAGCCTTCAGGATTTGGCTTCATTTCATTGAGTGCCTCTCTCAATACATCTTCAGCATCTTTTGTGATAGGGATAGCTCTAATGCCAGCATTTGTCTTAGTTGTTGTATTTATAAAAGATTTTTTGCCTTTTCCGGTAGAAATAGTTCGGCTTACAGTCAGTATCTTTCTATCAAGATCTACATCTTCCGGTCTCAAAGCATTAATTTCACCCATTCGAAGACCTGTATAAAGTTCAATAAGAAGTTGCCTTTTATAGTTGCTTCTTCCATACGGAATCTTATGAGCTTTAAGCGCATCCACAAATACTTTCTGTTCTTCTGGTGAATAACCACGAACCTTTTTATCCGGCTTGTCCGATTTAGGCCTTCTGATATCTGCATCCAGCATCAGGTTTCTGGTGATTATTTCTTTATTTATTGCTTCCTGGTAAGCTTTCTTAAGCTGCAGAAACAGCTTTTCAATAGTGCTGTTCGCATACCTGGTTATGGACGTAAGAAACAGTTGAATATGCTGCTTTGTAACATTCGCAATAGGAATATCTGCAAGACCGCTTCTTTTAATAATATTTAAAGTTTCCATGCTTCTGTAAAAGCCTTGCTCATTTGTATAGTTTAGTTCAAAATCAAGCTTGAATCGTGCCTCAATCAATTCCGGTATCGTGGCATCAATAGCAATACCCCTGTTTCTTCTTTCTTCATCAATCATGAATTGCTCATACTTTGCGAGACATTCAGCTTCATTTCTGCCTGAAAATGCTTTCCTTTTAGTCTTACCAAATTCATCTTTGATACTGATGCGGTATTCAACAGTTCCATTGTCTCTTACTCTGAATGAGCCCGCACCTCTTGCTCCTCTTTTCTGTTTTTTCTTAGCCATTCTCTCTTACCTCCAATACGGATCCTTTGCTTTGTTATGTCTTTCTGAAAAATAATTGATTAATGCGTGAGATTCAACAACTTTTGTTCTACCAAAATCTGTAGCAGGAAAGCGAGGATCATTAAACAATTTCTGTACTGTTGCTTCGCTCCAATGTGTCATTTCCTGAATATCCGCTATAGTATAAAAAATAACTTCTGATGAAAGCGGCATTCTTATTGTTAAATCCAAATTGTTTGTTATCATGATTTTTCCTTTCAGGAATCAGCATAATCATAGTAATGCAGATTCTGTAAAAGTTCTAATGTGCGAATTGCTTCATGAATAATCGAATGCTTGCATTTTCGCTGAAAATATGCTTCGGCCAATTCCGTTTGCATCTATGATGTAAATAATTCCCATTTTGTCCTCGACACCCCGGGAAAAAGGAAGTCATCAAGGCGACCGCTAGCTTAACGTGTCTCACGGGGATCTAACCCCTCCGCAGTTCTTACGGAGCTGCCCTCATTGCGTGATCCCATATCACTATGGGGCTGTGACTAGGCAGGAGTATCATTGTCCTGATCTGATGGTCTTTGCACTGTTGCGGCTGCCACACCGCCTTTCAAACGAGACATTGTCGCTCTTTCTCATAAGAG
>JBJEMQ010000369.1:0-5165 GCA_051879755.1 Coprococcus sp.
AAAAGCCTGTTTTCTTTCATAGCCATCTATATTTTCATCGCTGCCGCCTATCATACCAAATTTTTTGCAACCTGTTTTATTTATAAGATATTCCATGGCATCCTTTATGCCATTATAATTATCAAATACTACGCATGGATATCCCTCAATACGTGAATTTAATAGAATACACGGAATAGATTTGTACTGTTCAAGCATCTTTTTTACACTTTTTTCCGTTGCAAAACAACCAATGGTTCCTACGGCAACTATCAGTGCATCAATTTCTGCATTATTTGCACAGGCAAATGACATATTATACTGATACTCATATTTTATCTCAACATCACCGGACAAATCTCTATCCAAATATTTCCCAGGAAATACAATCACATTTACATCCAGCAGCTTGGAAATCTGGAATATACCTTTACATACATTTTTTGTGAATTCGTCCAAAATACCACTTACCAAAATTCCTATAACAGGTTTTTTATTCTGATTCATTCCAAACATCTCCTTTCAGTTAATGCCTTTTTTATTAGCTTATCATATTCCAATTATATTGTCTAGAACAGAAAAATCGTATTGATATGTTCTTTTCATCAACATATCAATACGATTTTATCAAGTCTAGTGAACAGGCAATGCAGAACATATCAATTCCATATTTCCCTCTAATTTCGCCTTGTTATATCCGTACGGAATAATAAAATGACTTCCTTTGCTTATACTTATACCATCTATTGTACCACTTCCTTCTACAACAGAAACAAGCATAAAATCACGATTTTGTACTAACTCAGCCTTTCCATCTACATATCCATGCCAAACTGTATAGAACTTACATTCAACCATAGTATCAAGCCATGAATTATCAATATCCTTTGCATATACAACATCATTTTTTGCTTCATACGGAACCTTGATAACATCTTTGCTTTTATCAATGTGCAATTCTCTCTTTTTACCGTTACTAAGTCTGTCATAGTCATAAACACGATATGTTATATCACTGCTTTGCTGCGTTTCTAATATAACAGTACCACCTTTTATTGCATGAACTGTTCCCGGATCTATCTGAAAAAAATCGCCCTTATGTACAGGCACCTTACGAATAAGCTTTGTCCACTCCTGATTATCTATCATGGAGATTAGTTCTTCTTTCGTCTTTGCATTGTGACCTATAACTATCTCTGTTCCCTCGTCACAGTCAAGAACATACCAGCACTCTGTTTTTCCAAGTGAACCATTCTCATGGACTTTTGCATAATCGTCGTCAGGATGAACCTGTATGCTAAGATCCTGCTTGGCATCAATTATTTTTGTAAGCAACGGAAATACTTCTTCCTCACGGTTATTGAAAATATCTTTTTTATTATCCCATAACCAGCTAAGTTTCTTTCCTTTAAATTCACCATTGGCTATCTCGCAATCACCCTGTGGATGAGCACTTATAGCCCAACATTCACCTATAGTATCTCCGGCAACATCATATCCATAATCTGTACGAAGCTTTGTACCTCCCCAAATTGCGTCCTTAAATACCGGTTTCATAAAAAGAATGTCCATTATGCACCTCCAGCAATTCTATTCTTCAACAAGAGCATTCATTCCCGCCTTAAGACGCTCAAGAAGTTCTTCAGCCTCTTCCATGCTGTTACCCTTAACACCAAAATAGAACTTAATCTTTGGCTCTGTACCTGATGGTCTTGCACAACACCAGAAGTTATTCTCTAATTCAAAATAAAGAACATTTGATTTAGGAAGAGTAAGCTCTGTTACTGAACCTGTTTCAAGATTCTTAGCTGATGAATTCTGATAATCTCTTACCTCAAGCACCTTGAAACCACCAATTTCCTTTGGAGAATTATTTCTAAGGCTTTCCATCATAGCCTTTATCTTATCAGCTCCTGTTATTCCTTTAAGAGTCATTGTTGTAAGTCCTTCTTTAAAATAACCATACTTCTCATATACTTCAAGCATAGCATCCCAAAGTGTCTTACCTTGCGCCTTACATGACGCAGCAACCTCACAAAGCATCATAACTGCTACACAGGCATCTTTATCTCTTGCATATGTACCTGCAAGACATCCATAGCTTTCCTCAAGACCAAATACATATGTATTTGAACCTGTCTTTTCGAAAAGTTTTATCTGCTCACCGATAAACTTAAATCCTGTAAGTACTTCTATAAGCTTTACGCCATATTCCTCTGTAATCAAATCTACAAGATTTGTTGTAACTATTGTTTTTACAAGTGCCGCATTTTCCGGAAGCTTTCCTGCAGCCTTCTTCTCGCGAAGAATATATTCTGCTATTAATGAGCCTGACATATTACCTGTAAAGCTCACATATTTTCCGGTTTTTGTATCCTTAGCATATACTCCAAGTCTGTCAGCATCAGGGTCTGTTGCAAGAACAATATCTGCATCTACCTCTTCAGCCAGCTTAAGTGCCAACTCAAACGCTTCGGCATTTTCCGGATTTGGTGATTTAACAGTTGGAAAATGTCCATCCGGTTTTTCCTGTTCCGGAACAACATATACTTTCTTAAATCCTAATTCTTTAAGGACTCTTCTTACAGGAAGATTTCCTGTTCCATGTAAAGGAGTATATACAATAGTCATGTCCTCTGCTACCTTGGCAATAACATCAGGATTAATTATCTGCTCCTTGAGTCTCTTCATATACTCGTCATCAATTTCTTTATCAATAACATTATATAATCCTTCAGCTACAGCAGCATCTTCTGACATAGTCAGCACTTCATCATAACTTGTAACCTTTGCTACTTCTTCAAGTATCCTCTTATCATGAGGAGGTGTAATCTGCGCTCCATCCTCCCAATATACTTTGTAACCGTTATACTCAGCTGGATTATGACTGGCTGTTATCACAATACCTGCTATACATCCAAGTTCCCTTACAGCAAATGACAGTTCCGGAGTTGGTCTTAGTGATGAAAAGATATAAGTTTTTATTCCATTAGCATTTAAGCAAAGAGCCGCCTCCCTGGCAAATTCAGGAGACATTATTCTGGAATCGAAGGCAATTGCCACTCCTTTATTCTGTCCTTTTTCGCTCTTGATGTAGTTTGCAAGACCTTGTGTAGCTTTTCTAACTGTATATATATTCATTCGGTTTGTTCCTGCACCGATTACACCTCTTAATCCACCGGTTCCAAATTCTAACTCTCTGTAGAATCTGTCCTGAATCTCATCATTATCATTAGCGATAGCACGTAATTCATCTTTTGTTGTCTCATCAAAATAATCATCATTTAACCAACTGTTATACATTTCCATGTAATCCATATTCTTCTTTACCTCCTATGCTTATCTGTTCTAAATGGTACAAGAGGAAGCCCTATGCTGTTGCATACATTTGCTTCTTCAAAGTTCTTCCAGCCATATCTTACATCCTGTGGCTGATAAATATCGTTATTAAATACAACTATCCTATTATTGTCTATATAAGCCTCCGCCGGCATATATACACCATCTTTTCCTGCCACCTCAAAACCTTTTATAGCATCACTTCCATCTGTTTCTATTCCTCTGACAGTAATCTTTTTTACAGATATTCCGTCATATATATTATAAAATGATAAAATAAGATTCTGTTCCTCCGGTCTAATCATTGAAATGCGCATATTGTCATATCTGTCAATTTTTTTATACACCCTTCCCAGTGCCTGAAGTGCAAGTCGTGTACCTGGAGTCTTTTTATCAATTGGATGTATATTATCAAATTCACCATAGTCAATAAGCACTGCCATATATGTATCAGTATTGTCATAGCACACTTTTTCCTGCTGTTCACGCAATACTGCCCAATTAGCATCATCCTCTTCTCCATATGCAATATACATCGGAAGCTGTGTAATTATAAAAGGAAGCTTTTCATCTTCAAAGCTCTCCCTCCACTGCTTAATTACAAGATTATTAAATCTCGAATATACAGCCGAATGACACCAATCCTCTTCTCCCTGATAATATATAAATCCCCGGATCCTATATGGTGCAACACGTTTTACCATAGTATAAAAATTAATACATGGTCTATATGGTGATGTTGGTCCTGCCGGTTGTGGCCATGGACATAACCCTGCAGTCTGATTTATCTCAACCCACCCGATTTCAGGATTATTTTTCTTAAGCTTGTCCACTCTGTCCTGCCATGCAAGATATTCATTATTATATTCTTCAAGTTCGTTCAAATATTGCTCATTTGTTTTATTTTCAATCTGCTTATTATATTCCTGAAGGCATTTTCCGGTATATTCGTCTGACTTTACATACTCCTCACTAACCCATGCAAGTGCAGATGTGCCACCAAGATAACAATCAATTATACCGATAGGAACTCCGAGTTCTTCATATAAACGACATGCAAAATAGTATGCTGTCGCTGACATGACTCCGGCAGCTTCCCCGATTGCCTTACTCCACACCATCTTATTAGAATCATCTTCATTATCCTGCAGGCGGGGATTTGTCTTCGGTACATTTATGTATCTGATATCAGAATTATCTGATAATCCGGCAACAGTCTTCCCTTCTTCGCTATCCTTAAGTTCAAGCTCCATATTAGACTGTCCACCGGCAAACCAAACCTCGCCTACAAGAACATCTTCATATATAATTTGCTCATCACAGCCTGAAATAACCATCTCATATGGGCCTCCGGCAGCTACAGCCGGCAATTCAATACGCCACTCTCCATTTATGCTTTTACACATACCTGTCCTATCTGCAAACTCTATCTGAACCACGGTGTCCTCATCTGAAGTTCCCCAGATAACAAGTGTTTTACCTTGTTGTAACACCATGCCAGACCCAAAAATTTCTGCCGTTCTAAGCTTTCTCATTATTTTCCCCCAAGATACTCAAGATTTTTCTTTATCAACTGGCATCTCTGTTCAACACACTTCACAGAACGAAGCGGATCCTCTGGTGTATTAAATACATAATCTTTAAGCTTTTCTATTGTAGTTGTAGCTACGTGCAGTCTTGTATCAGATGATGCATAGTAAATAAATACCTCACCATCATCATTACAAATAGCTCCATTTGTAAATACAACATTAGATACATCTCCAACTCTTTCAATTCCCTGTGGAGCAATAAGATATCCGGATGGCTCTGCTATAACTTCCCAAGGCTTCTCAAGTGATGTTGAA
>JBJEMQ010000370.1:0-5141 GCA_051879755.1 Coprococcus sp.
TGTATATATCTATAGGAAGGAATTCTATTCCTCTTGCATACATCTCAAGGACTATTTTCAAATCTCTCAGTTTATCCTCATCCTTTGCGGAACGCTTATTTTTATCAATTTTTGATATGCTCTCAATATAAAACAATACCTTTTCCTTACCAAAGCACATCATCTCATAACTGAATGCTGATGCTCTGATACTAAAAAATGCAGTATAATATTCTATAGGATAATTTACTTTAAACCATGCTATACGCCATGCCATCATAACATATGCTGCTGCATGTGCTTTAGGGAACATATATTTAATCTTACCACATGACCATATATACCAGTCAGGAACGCCATGAGCTGTCATCTCCTGCTTCCATTCTTCCCAATTTCCACATTTGCCTTTGGCAACCATTCCTTTACGCACATTTTCCATTATTTTAAATGACATACCCGGGTCAAGTCCCATATGTATCAGGTAAACCATTATATCATCTCGACAGCATATAGCAGTAGATATGGTACATTTTCCTGATTTTATAAGCTCCTGAGCATTTCCCAGCCATACATCAGTACCATGTGCCAGACCTGCGATTCGCACCAAATCTGAAAAACAGGTAGGATTCGCATCTATAAGCATCTGCATAGCAAATTCTGTACCAAATTCGGGAACTCCAAGACTTCCGAGCTGTATTCCGTTTATGTCTTCCGGAGTTATCCCCAGGGCTTCCGTACCATGAAATAATGACATAACCGCTTTATCATCCAGCTTAATGGTTGTTGCATCGACACCTGTCAGATCCTCAAGTCTTCTTATCATAGTCGGATCATCATGACCCAGAATATCAAGCTTCAACAGATTGTGATCTATGGAATGATACTCAAAATGAGATGTAATTATATCAGTTGTCATATCATTTGCAGGCTTCTGTATAGGAGTAAATGAATAAATCTCCTCATGCCTTGGCAGAACTATCATACCACCCGGATGCTGGCCTGTTGTTCGTTTTACACCTGTACATCCGACTGCCAGACGCTCAAGCTCGCAATTACGCTTCTTTACAATAGCATTTTCTTCAACGTATTTTTCTATTTCCTTCGGAGTCATACTGCCTGATGCCATGGCCTCAGCCCGCAGCTGGTCCTTTATCTCATCCTTAAAATAGTTATATACATAACCATATGCTGTTTTTTCTGCAACAGTACCTACAGTACCGGCTCTGAAAGCCTTACCTTTGCCAAATAACACCTCTGTATAAGCATGCGCCTTAGACTGATATTCTCCTGAAAAGTTAAGGTCTATATCGGGCTCTTTATCTCCGTTAAAACCAAGGAAGGTTTCAAATGGTATATCATGTCCCTCTTTTATAAGCGGTTCACCGCATTTTGGGCAATTCATATCAGGCATATCACAGCCTGACATGCCTGAATATTGTTTTACCAAATCAGAGTCAAAATCAACATAATGGCATTTCGGACATATATAATGAGCCGGAAGCGGATTTGCTTCCGTTATACCTGCCATAGTAGCTACAAATGAAGAACCGACAGAACCTCTTGAGCCTACCAGATATCCATGGTCATTTGAGTCCCACACAAGCTTCTGTGCTATTATATACATAACTGCAAATCCATTAGAGATAATGGAATTAAGCTCTCTCTTCAATCTTGCTTCAACCATCTCCGGAAGATCCGGTCCATATATCTGATGTGCTTTATCATAACATATCTGTGTCAGGGTTTCATCAGACTTATCTATAATAGGTGGTGCTTTATCAGGCCTTACAGGCTCAATATACTCAATCATATCAGCTATCTTATTTGTATTTGTGATAACTACCTCTTTTGCTTTTTCACTGCCCAGATATTCAAATTCTGCCAGCATCTCATCTGTAGTCCTAAAATACAAAGGTGGCTGCATATCTGCATCATCAAAGCCCTTGCTCTTCATAATAATTGCTCTATATATGCTGTCTTCCGGATTAAGGAAATGTACATCACATGTAGCAACAACCGGTTTATTAAAGCTTTCACCCAGCTCTACAATTTTCCTGTTATAATTCTTCAAATCCTCCAGAGTACATGGTCTGTCCTTGCTTCTCATCATAAACTCATTATTTCCAAGAGGCTGAATCTCCAGATAATCATAGAAATTCACAAGTCGTACAATCTCTTCATCAGGAGCATCGTCCACAAGGGCACGAAACAGCTCGCCTGCCTCACAGGCAGAACCTATGATAAGTCCCTCCCGGTATTTATTTATAAGGCTCATCGGCATTCTAGGTCTTCTATTGAAATACTTAATATGTGATTCCGATATAAGTCTGTACAGATTGACACGTCCTATTTCATTCTTTGCCAGAATAATTCCATGATATGTTTTGCCCTTCTTTATTGTATCTACAGATGCCTGTCCCATTTTATTTATGTCATCTATTGTCTTTACGCCTTTTTCTATAAGCATATCATATAGATGCATAAACACCTTGGCAGTTGCTTCTGCATCATCAATTGCTCTGTGGTGATGTTCATTCTTTACATTAAGTGCTTTACATACTCTGTCCAGAGTATACTTTCCAAGCTCCGGCAGCAATATATGACTTAACGTCATGGTGTCAAGTATTGTATTTGTAAATGTAAGCCCCATGTCATTTGCAAACTTCTTAATAAATCCCGTATCAAAAGCTGCATTATGTGCTACAACTATAGCATCAGAACAGAAGCTTATAAACTGAGGAAGTATAACATCTACAGTTGGTGCATCCATAACCATCTCGTCATTTATAGATGTAAGCTGTTCTATCTGGTATGGAATAGGCACCTCAGGATTAATAAATTCTGAAAATCTTCCTATTATCTCTCCATCCTTTATCTTCACAGCACCTATCTCTATTATCTTATTATGCTTTGTACTAAGCCCTGTTGTTTCTATATCGAATATAACATATTCTGAATGAATATCCTGATTATGGGAGTTAATAATAAGATCCTTAAGGTCATCTACAAAATAACCTTCCACACCATATATTATCTTGAAGTCCTTCGCAAGTCCTTTAGTATGTGCAGCTATCGGAAATGCCTGTACAACTCCATGGTCGGTTATCGCTATAGCCTTGTGCCCCCAGTCACTTGCTCTCTTCACTATCTCTTCTATATTAACTACACTATCCATCTCACTCATGACAGTGTGCATATGAAGCTCAACACGTTTCTCCAAAGCAGTATCAACCCTTGGAACACGATAATCAGGTATATGCTTTATACCTTTTACTGAAGATATATTTACTTCTTTTGCGTATGTATCATAAAGAGGAACACCCTTAATCCTATAAAATGAACCTACTTTAAGCTCATCCGAATATATAGGTACATCATCTTCACCTGCAAATATTTTAAAGCCAATCGTATCTTCAAAATCTGTTATATAGCAGGTAAATAATGTTTTGCCATTACGCAGTTCTTTTACATCCATATTGATAAGCTGACCATGTATACATACTTCACCTATTCCATCTACAAGGGATGATATACTGACCAGTTCACCTTCTGTATCCCTGCCATAGAACACATCCGGGTCATATGACGAGCCACGTCTTTTTTTCGTTGCAAATGTTTCCTTTTTCTTTGTCTGGTCTTCTTTATTTACAGGTTCTTTTCTTTCCGGAGTTTTCTTTTCGGCTGTTATACCGGCAGTATCAATAGCCTTACCATCTAAAACTATAGTTTCATTACTGCCAAGATTATTTATTATAGCTTCTACTTCAAGCTTCATTTTAAGCTCATTTGCTTTTCTTAAAGTATCTTTATCAGCCTCCGTATACTCAAAGCATGTATTAACATTCATGGAAAATCTTTCCCTGAACATATCCTCCATATATGCTTTTATTGCTGTTGCGTGGCTTCTGGCTATCTTTGTATCTTCCATTGCGAGAGTAATAATATCATTATCATAGAACCACTCACATTTCTTAAGAAGTCTGTATCCTACATGACTGAACTTCTCTACATCATACAAAATACTGTCTTTATATATCTCGGTTAAAGTTCTCACATTATATTGTGATGATAAATCATAATGCTCCTTTATTATAACCCTGATATTTTTATTACCAAATAAATGCCGGCCCAGAAGCTCCTCTGTCTTAACAATATTAGGCCGGCTTATTATATGCTTTGACGATATATCTACCACAAGCATTTTCTTATGTGAAAGCATTGTAACCTTTGTAACATACACTTCAAGGAAAAGCTCTCTAAGCTCTGTATTCATTTGTAAATCTTCAAATACCGTAAAAAACAATTCGCTGCTACCGCTGTTTTCCGTATTCAATATTATTCACTCCAGTTATCTAATTCTTTCTTAAGAACAGGAATAAAATCCTTTTCGTCTATTTTCCCTACTATTTCGCCTTTTTTTATAAGTAAACCGCACCCTTTACCTCCGGCTATACCAAGGTCTGCTTCTTTTGCCTCACCGGGGCCATTTACTATACATCCCATAACAGCTACTTTTATATTCAAATAATCATAATCAGACACCAGTTGTTCCACCTTATCTGCCAGCCCTATGAGGTCTATCTCTGTACGGCCGCAAGTCGGACATGATACAAGCTCAATACCACCTTTTCTGATGCCCAGCGTTTTTAATATAATCTTAGCTGTAATTATTTCATTTACAGGGTCACCTGTCAGTGATACACGTATAGTATCACCTATTCCCTGTCCTAGTATGAGTCCGAGTCCGACAGAAGACTTAATATTTCCTCTCATAATAGTTCCTGCCTCTGTTATACCTACATGAAGCGGGTAATCCGTCTTGTCAGCTATAAGCTCATGAGCCTTAACACACATCATGACATCAGATGATTTAATGCTTATCACAATATTATGATAATCGCATTCCTCTATCATTCTCACTTTGTCAAGTGCACTTTCAACTATTCCCTCTGCTGTAACGCCATTGTATTTCTCAACCAGTTCTTTTTCCAGAGAGCCGCTGTTTACACCTACACGTATAGGTATATTCTTCTCTTTAGCAGCAGAAACTACCTTTATCAGATTCTCCCTGCCACCTATATTTCCCGGATTTATTCTTATCTTATCCGCACCGTTCTCTATAGCCTTGACTGCCAGTCTGTAATCAAAATGTATATCTGCCA
>JBJEMQ010000371.1:0-5135 GCA_051879755.1 Coprococcus sp.
GAAAATAGATACTGAAGCAGAGATACCTGATAATACAATATATATTTCGTTAGATAACATTCAGGTCGTTTTTGAAGATGAAAGCGGTTATGCAAGAACATTGTTTTTTGACAGTAATGGAAAGGCAAAATCACATGCGGAGTCAGGCTTTGACAGAAATAAAGTTAAGAAAGTTACATTTAAGAATGTATGTGTAAAGCGAAATGTTAATTTAACAGGTGCTGAAGGCGGAACAACTCCAGGTGTTTATGAACAGTCTATTTCTACAGATTTGGTTCTTGTTGAGCCACAGTTTAGTATATCATTTGATATGTCCAGCGTTTCAACAGATAATCTTTATAACTATGCAATCCTTGCTGATATGGGTATAGAGGTTGGAGACGTTGTAGATAATGTTAATGCAAATGTTACGATTAATGGTAACGTATATGCTGCTTCTGATTATTATAATAAGGATTATAACAGTCAGGCAGAATCAAAAGTAACAAACATATATGACAATGCAAGTACTACTAAATGGGGTTCTACATATGATAGTGCGAATTCAGGAATCTTTGTAAGTGGAAGGGATTCAAAGCTTAACATGAATTCTGATGTGGTGCTTTGTCCCGGTTCTTTGTCAGCATATAATGGTGCAAAGATTAATTTGATGGGACGTTCTTCCCGTCTGTCAGAGCTTTGGGCAGATAATATCATAATTGATGGTTCAAAGGGCGGAACGATAAATGTAGCGGCAAATGCATATATATATGATGATACGGAGCTTAATGCTGAGGAATCAAATCTTACTTTTGTAAAGGACAGCAGGTATTTTGGATATAGTTATACTGCTGATGATATCAGAAGTATTAATTTCCTTCGTACTAAGGGATATCTGGCTACGAATTATAAGCTTAAGTCACACTTTAGTGATAGTGCTGTTATTGTAAATGGCAAGAAGTCAACACTTGATTTTAAGAATGTTAAGTCATTGTATATTGCAGGTAAGTCATATATTGAATTTTCTAAGGTAGCAGCTGCAACAGCAGCAGAGGATACATCTCTTACTGTTGATGAAAATGCAGATTTTGCTTTTACATCACTTAAGGATTATTCAACAGGACAATCACTTGATGTTAAGTCAAATCAGCTGATTTTCCTTACACAATGGCAGCCGGTTCCTGGTACCGAAGTGACTGACCCTGATACAGGTATAACAACAGTAAAATTAAGATTTCCTGCAACATATCTGACTGATACAACTATGCAGGATTTATATTCGGATTTCCTTGACGCAAGCAATTATGTGAAGGCAATCAAACAGACAGTTTCAGGTCATGATTATTATTATCTCTATATTGAACCGGGGGATGATGATAATGATGGCGTAAGTAATGCAGAAAAGTTTGTTCAAAAGTATTATGATATGTTCAATCAGGGATATGGAGATGCTATTACAGGAAAGCTTTATGATGTAACAAGATATGAGGATTTCGATGTAACACTTGTTCTTCCTGGTTCGGATGTTGATACGGATTCTGTAAAGACAAGTGGAGCATTGACATATCAGAAAGCAGATGATTCGTTATTCTACAAGTCATCTATAGACACACAGCTTGATGTTAATCTTGCATTAAAGAGTGCATCTACATCGAAGACATTTTCTATGCTTCTTGGAAATCAGGGAACAGCACAGAATGGTGCTACATTCGATGCACTTAAGGTTTCAGCTTCTAAGCTTGCATTAAATCCTAACCTTACAGATGTAACAAACAGAACTTCATATACTGCAGAGCAGACTGTAAGTAATTTCCTTACTTATATGTATATCAATATGAAGGATCATCTTACTGTAACAGACAGGGTAAACGATGATGGCACTACTGAGTCAGCATGGGATTTGGCACAATATTCGTCAAGTGGTGGTGTTTATAATTACACATATAATAATGCAAACGATTCATTTTCATATGATTACAGCATTACACCACTTAATTATTATGTTAATTATAAGTATATATTTGCTCATAATGTTAATATTGATGAAAGTATTGGTGATGACCGAATCATTATTTCTAATGGCAATGTAACAATTAGTGCATCTAATGCAGAAGGTGAGTTCCAGGGAATTGTTATCGCAGCTGGTGATGTTGTGCTTGATAGAAGTGTAAGGTCTTTCAAAGGTCTTATTATTGCCGGCGGTAAGTTGAAGTGTGGATATGATGTAACTGTCTCAGCAGATGCTACATATGTAGCTAATTTGCTTCAGAAATGTGCTGAGAGTACTGATCCTGACGTCAATCTTATTGTAGCAAAGAATGAAACTACAGGTGAGGCATATATATTAAAGAGATTCCAGGCTGCAGCTAACGAAACTACAACTGTTGTAAATGGAGCATCTATTTCAGATATCTCTTACCAGGATATTCTTACTTTCGAGAATTGGAAGAAGAATGTAGATTAGGGAGGGATAGCATATGAGAAAACATATAAAAAATGATGATGGTTATTCATTTGTAGAGCTTATAATTGTAATTGCTATTATTGCCGTGTTGTCAGGATTGGCAATGATTACTACAGCGTCAATCAGAACATCAAGGGCAACGGCAGCTATGAATACATTTGACACTGAACTTGCTGCATTAATTACAAGAACAAAAGCCCAGAGTAAAGATAATGCGATATTATTGAAGCGTAATGCTGCCGGTACCGGATATGAGATATATTATGGAACATCAACTGATGGAACGATATCAACATGGACCCAGACATCTACAGGAAAGGAAGCTTCATTAGATAGGGCAGATATCTATTATGATTCAGGTAGTGGTTCAGCATTATTGACTACTGATATGATTATTAAAATAAAAAAATCCGATGGTTCGGTTATTTCAGGAGATGGAGTATATACTTTCTGTAAGAGTGGAACATCCACTTCAGTTGGAAAGGTAACGTTTAACAAATCTTCCGGTAGCCACTATTTCGGTAATTAGGAGGTGTGAATGTTGAAAAAAACTGATAACAGGGGTTTCACATTCATTGAACTTATCTTGTACATGGCTATCCTGGGTATATTTATGGTAGCTGTTGTAACTTTGATAACTTCAACTGTGACCTCCCAGAAAAAATCAAATTCTCGTAAGAAACTTCAGGACCAGGCGGTTGAAACATATAATACAATATCTGATATGTTAATGGGTGCTACTGATGTAAGAATACGAGGCGAAGCATATGTAGGAACAGAAGTATCAGGCACTACACAATATATTCAGCGAGATGCTAATTTCGTTGTTATGCTGGATAATGATACAAAAACTAATCCTGGTGATGTCATTAAGAAAAATTCTACTTTGGCGAACAGGGCACAGAATGGTTCAGGTGATGGAGTAACAGCTTGTTATGATATTTCTGATATTAAACCATTTACAGATTCGGCTACACCGTCATCAGATGCACAGGTGTTTATAGATACAAAGTATGTGATGATTAAGTATGCGTCAGGAATAGTTGAGGATTCTTTAACAGGATTAAAGGATAGTGTATATACATATTGCACATTAAAGTATGATGAGGCTGCAAGATGTATATATATAAACAGAACCACAACTCCTACAGAGAATTATGTAGACAGTACGGATATTTTATGTAAGAATGTGGAGAATTTCCAGATGCAGGTTAACCCTGAGACAGGAACCTTTGCAGTTATAATGGAATTCAAGGATCCAAAAACAGGAATAGAGTATTCCTACAATGGTGTTGTAAGTCTTAGAAATTCATTTGTGCTTAAGAAGCATGAATGGTAATAAAGGAGGGACAGACTGGTGTTTAAGAATAGAAAGGTAATTTTATCATCAATAGCTATTGTATTTACACTTATAGTTTGCTCTATTTTTGTAAATTTCGCTTTAGCTAATTCGGGCTCTCCTACGACGAATGGTAATGCTGGTTCGGGTTCGAATACAAGTATTACAGGATATTCAAACATAGATCTTGCTGTCATTAATTCTAATGATGCAAGTCTTAAAGCAACAGGAGAGGATAAATTTAATGTTGTTCAGATTCTTCCTAATGGTTTATCTGCTGTAGCTGAGACTGATACAAATATGACAGCACTGGTTACTGCTAATGGTTATAGTGGAAATGTATCTGAAGAAGCTGATTTTGCAAATACATCATATCTTTGGAGATATGTATATGGTGAAGAATATTTTAGATTGGCTGTTTTCAACGGATATAAGACTATAACTACTCAGAGCATGGCACAGGGTGCTGTTCAGTTAACTTCTGTTACAGTTGACAGCCTTAATTCGATGGATAATGCAGCTCAGGCAATTCTTGGTAAGGCAGATATGATATATATATATGCTTCAACTAAGGATGACTATGCAAGTACTGCATCAGATCTTAGTGAAGAGTTATATAACTGGCTGGACGCATATGCAACAGCTGACAGACATCCGTTGGCTATATGCAGACTGGCTTTATGTACAGACGATTCATCTTCTATAGTAGGTAATAATGATACATATAGAATGGGTGCTCTTGCATATAAGCTGATTACAATGAATAATGTTGCAAGATATGATAATGTTTTAGTTACTGAATCTGATTTCTTCAGAGTATTGTATGAAGAGGCAGAGGGTGGCGGAGATACTCCTGTTATGCCGACTACAACAAAGACAATATCTGACTTTATTCTTACCGCAACACGTAGTATCGACGAAGGCGGAAATGATTATATCAATCGTAACACATATTATAAGTGGTATGATGGAATGAGCTTACAGGATTTTGTAAATCATAATGTTACTCCGGCACAGCAGGATTCAGCGTATGTTCCTGTTACAGGTGGTGATACCGCAAACGATGCGATTACTGCAAATAGAAAAACTTGGAATTTTGATAATGCGAATATATTGGTTATCTCTGAAAATGAAGATAGTGATATGTTTAATACATTTAAGACTATAAACAGCAATGATAATTTTTCGTATTCGGATTATAATTCTACTGCAGATGGCTGGAAAGCTGTTGAGACTGCACCAAACAGTGAGTTGACAAAGCTTCTTTATGGTGCGACAACGCACAGATATGTACCTAGTGGTGCAAATCTATTCCTGCTTAACTCAGCAAATCTTAAGACTGCTGTTGAAACA
>JBJEMQ010000372.1:0-5125 GCA_051879755.1 Coprococcus sp.
GACAGTAGATAATATATGTAATCGAGTATATATCATAAGAGGACAGCAGGTTATGATTGATTATGATTTGGCTGAGATTTATGGATATGAAGTGAAGCGTCTGAATGAGCAGGTAAAGCGTAATATTACAAGATTTCCGGAAGATTTTATGTTTCAGCTGACAAAGGATGAGATTCCGGAAAATTTTTCAAAGTCGCAAATTGCGACTTTGAATGAAAATGGAGATAGAACTTATGATACATCTGTTTCGCCGGATGGAAAATATGAATTGACACTTCAAGCAGTCGGAGAACAATTTGATGAACGAATTACTCTGTATTTTGATGGTTCAGTAGATAGGTAAATGCAAATTGTTGTAACAAAGTAAATGATTTTAAATTTGATAAAAAAGTGAGGGATAAACAGATGAGTATTGTAGGAGATGTGAGAAATCCAAGTCATTCTGGAATTTTAAATGGTACTTGCAAAGGTGAACGTTGGATTAGTGACGATAAGATGTTAGGAGTAACCTACTCCTATCCGGTAGGTGGATGTGGTGTATTTGGAAAAATCGAGAGTAAGGAGAAGGCAAAAATATATTTTGATAAAGTCTTTGGATATTTGAAAGCCTTGAATATTCATGAGTTCGAGTTTTCTGCAGAAGATGCAGCGTTGCTGGAGCAATTGTTATGTTTATTTCAAGATAGAAAAATAGAATATGAATTAGAATATTCCTATGAAATGTATGAGAAAACGAATGTGGAAATCGCTGTACCCGGCGGATATCAAGTTGAGTTGGTAACAGAACAGACACTACATAAAGGTTATGAAAATGAATTAATGCTAACAAAACGATTAGAGGAATGTTGGAATTCTTTGGATGACTTTTTTGAAAAGAGTTTTTCTTTCATAGCAGTTAAGGACAAAAAAATCATAGGAATCATTTTTGGATCAGGAAGATATGAAAAATATATACCAATCGACATTGAAGTTTTAGGAGAACATCGAAAAAAGGGAATTGCGAAAGCACTTACAATTGCTTTTGTAAAGCATTGCATGAAATGTAATCTGGTGCCGCATTGGGATTGTGTTGAATCAAATAAGGCATCTATTCACTTGGCAGAAAGTGTTGGGTTTACAAAAATTAAGGAAAGACCGTTCTATTGGTTTGATATTTAGTGAATAACCTTCCATAATTCAAAGTGTAAAAGAAAAAGGGAATTATGATGTGACAGGTGTTGATATTGTGCATGTATGATATAGAAATAGTCATACTTTTACGGTGATAAAAAACATAAAACATTCTCCCACGTGCGAGAATAGTTTTGAGAGAGAAGGGAATAAGATGGATACATTTGTGATAGAAAACGATTTTAAATTACTAGAAAAAGATGCATTTACTTTCCAGGTTCTTCAAAGAATCATGGCTGGAAATTGTAAGTTGATATTGGCAGATCATAAAAATTTTATATTGTGTTATTCTACACCACCATTTCCAGTTTGGATTTGGACAGAAGATAACTTAGAAGAAGATATAAAAGAACTGATTTGGGATACATTGAAGCAGTATGATTTGTTAAAAACGGATATCAAATTTAATGTGAAATATAAATTTGCAGAATATTTAATTTGCAAGGCAAAGGAAGAAAAACTTGGAGCAAAAATTATAACAAATATGTTGGCATACGAATGTAGGCAACCAATTGTGCCACATATACAAGCGGAAGGAAAAGTATATAAATGCTCGTCAAAGGATGTTGATGAACTTACCCAAATGAAAAAGGCTTTCCATGATGCAATTGGGATTGATAAGAAGGATGATGAAGGTTATCGAAAAGATGCGGAGGAAGAATTGAAATCAATCCCGGTCTATTTTTGGAAAAATAGTAACGGCGATACAGTGGCTACTTGTAATGTGAGAATAGATGGAGACAAGGCCAGTGTAGGACAGGTATATACACCGATACAACATAGAAGAAAGCATTATGCTGAGAATGTTGTTTACCATGCGGCAAAAGAGGCATTTGATCAAGGATACATACCAACACTGTACACAAATGCTGATTACGCAGCTTCAAACAAATGTTATCAGAAGATTGGATTTGAAATATGTGGAAGTTTGTGTATGGTTGGATTTGAGAGATAGCAAAAAATCATTTCCGATAGATTTGTTATTATAACAGAGATATCCGTTCATTCCACGAAAAAACAACGGGGATGCTGCATCTACATCAGTGTATCCACTTCCATGCATGTAGATGGTTATAGCTTAGATGCGCAAAAAAGATAAATTGCATAAATTGCTGACTATCAGGAGATGGCATTGCAGGTGAATATTCCGACGAAGGTAAATCCAATAAAAGTAATGAAATAGCTCTAAATAAGATTATCAGACATAATTGTCTGGTGAAAAAACATCATTTTCTCACTTTATGACATGGTTTTTATTAGATTATTGTTTGATAATCAGTAGTGAGGCGGAACCATCATGAACGAAGTAAATGATTTAGGATGGTATAGGCTACATGTTGCCGAAACGAAGTGAGGGGGCGTTACAATGAAGGAGGAAGTGTTATGATAGACCAACTGAAAATTGGAAGCTTTTTGAGAGAATTAAGAAAAGAAAAAGGAAAAACACAAGAAGAAATAGCAGAAATGTATGGTATATCATCAAGAAGTGTTTCACGTTGGGAAAATGGAAATACAATGCCAGATTTGGGAATCCTTGTTGAACTGGCTGACTATTATGATGTTGATATTAGGGAAATTATTGATGGTGAAAGGGGAAGTGCGAGAACGGAAAAAGAGACAAAAGAAACTTTATTAAAAATAGCTGATTATGCTGATAAACAGAAAAAACAAGCTATATTCAGAGCTATTATTCTATTTTCGTTGGAAATATTGTGTTGTGGATTTGCAATAGCTTCGGGTATTTTAGTATTGAACAGTAATGGGCAAATAAGTGTTGGATATGCAGTAGTTCCTATATTTTTAACTTTTGTTTGTGCAGTCGCTTTGGTAATAAATGCAAAGGATTTTGTCAGAAAAGTAACTAAGCAATAGTGTGAAAAATTCAGTTTAGGGCTGAAAAAACAGGAATCGAGAAATCGGTTCCTGTTTTATTGCCGGCAAAATAAGAGGTGAATCGGATGAGAATAGATAAGTACAAAAATTGTTGAAAATAAGAAAAAACCGGAAAACCTTGTAACATTATTCATATTGTGAAATTGGATGATGATAGAGAAGGTGCTTTTTTGATTCAGGATATGTTTCCGATTACAGATAAATATATTGAAGTGGAACAAATTTAATTATAGTGAAAGATGAGGTTGCTATAGTCTCTGCTATAATTGTATAATTATGTTAGTGGCGTTGAAAGGAGAGATTATTTTATGCGTAGAAGATATGTTATCGCTCAGTAGTCTGAGCTTAAATAAGAATGAATAGTTAAGCTCAGATGAATCCCAAAAAATATAGGAGGATTACAATGAGCTATGTTAGTGCAGAAGATGTTCTGCCAAAAGAACTTATAGAAACTATTCAGCAGTATGTAAGCGGAAAGAATATATACATTCCATGTAAAGAGAAAAAGGTCTGGGGAAGCCAGACGAAAACAAAGCAGTATTATAAAGAGCGAAATCAAGAAATATGTGCAAAGCATAAAATGGGGATTTCGATCAAAATGCTTGCCGGTGAATATTCCCTATCAGAGAAAAGTATTCAAAGAATCTTAAGAACTACTAATAAAAATAAGTTTGGTGGTGAATAAGATTGAAGTCTGTAAGAATATATCATCGCTGTGGGGGATGTGGAAAGAAGCAGGAGTTTGTAAATTCCGGAAAGTTCAGAGTGAATGCCAATGGCAATCGAGTAGATGTCTGGCTCATTTATAGATGTAAAAAATGCAAGCATTCCTGGAATTTGACGGTTTACGAAAGAGTAAAGCCTTCGAAAATTGATCAGGAAGATTATGAACTGTTTATGGAAAATGATTATGATCTTGCTTTAAAATATGGAAAAGATATAGGTTTTTTGAAAAGAAATAATGCTGAATTTAAATGAGAGATAAAGTGCTCTACCTTGGATTTGGATGTATAGGTAGGGCATTTTTTGTGTGGAAAATTTCCGGCGAGTCTGGACGCATGAGGTGCGGAATCGGCTGAAATGCTGTTTTTGACCGGTCCAATCCTTTTTCTGACAGTGAGAATTGAAGATGCAGACAAAATAAAGGGATTTGCGGTTGGAGGAGATGATTATATTGTAAACCCATCTTATGAGGCTATAATAAAAGAGTTGTCAATGTTTTTGGATTACATAATATGTAATTGGTGAAGCGATTTCTGGAGCGTTTATGTTCAATGGCAGAAAAAGAAACTGACTAAATATTTCCCGAAGAGTTATATATCGGAAGACATAGAGGAAAGTCATTAAATTATTATTGACGAAATGCATTGATATTCCATACAATATTTGATATGTTTTAATTGTGTCAAATAATGAGAATGGAGCTGATAAATTGCCGAACTATACAAAAGAACAATGGAATGCTAAAAAGGAAAGTCTTATGGAGAAGTGTTATGACTGTTTTGCGGAATACGGACTGCACGGAACAGGTATCAGGGCATTGGGAAAACATTGTGGATGTACCTCAAATATGTTGTATACGTATTTTGAAAATTTAGATGATCTTATCGTTCAATCCACCGAATACTGTATGAGTAAGGTAGAAGATGAGTTTATGGCGAAAGCCCCCAACGATGCCTCGGACTTGTGGCGGTTTATAGATGAGATACCATATTGGACGGCAGAAAAACATGGAAAGAAGTACAGACTGATGTACCAAGTGTATACGCACCCGAAATACAGAGAATATGGTAAGAAATTCTTTGCAGGTGTTGACAAACGATATACCGAATACGCAAAACTCTTAGAAGGCAAACTCTGTATTCCCTATCAAAAGCTGACACCACTGATTTTCATTCTAACTCGAGCCTGCGTGCATTACGCACTGTTCGAGGATGAGTTTTATCTGAAATCCCAGATTGATGTGTTAAAAGAAAGTTTGGAACTTTTTATTATGAAATATAATACGAAAGTGAGATCAGGTATTCTGACTGAATAAAATAAATTCAAAAATTATCTCTTA
>JBJEMQ010000373.1:0-5124 GCA_051879755.1 Coprococcus sp.
TGACCTTTATCTTTGATATCGGCATGAACAGCAAGTTCTCTCTTTCCTTTATACAGCGTTTCGAATACTACGATTTCCTTTCCATCAAGCTCTGAAGCATCAAATGTGAATTTCACTACCACATCGCCTGATGATGCATCTGCAGTAAACTCTTCTGATGCTGTTACCTGCTTACCTCCAATCATTAGAGCTTTTCCTGTTTCCTTATCCATTAATATGCCCTTCAGAGTATAGGTTTTTCCTGGCTGAAGCCCCTCGTAATGAACGATATCTCTAATCGTTACTGTTTTCCCTGCATTACTGCTGTTAGTACCTGTCTGTGAATCCTTTGCAGTAGTACCGATTTCAGGATAGTATACGGTCTGCCCTTCATCTTCGATATCAGCATGAATTGCCACTTTGATATCCTGCTGATAAAGATCTTCAAATACTACTACAGTTTTCCCTTTCAGAAGTGAGCTGTCCACGATGAACTCAACGTTAACAGAGCCTGATGATGTTAATGCTCTGAAAATCACTTCAGCCGTAACATCTCTTCCGTTGTTTTGTATCGGTTTTCCTGTATCTCTGTCCATAAGCGTTCCGACAAGTCTGTACATTTCACCCTTTTTAAGACCCGTATACTCTACTGTATCTACGATAGTTGTTCTCCCTTCGGCCTTGCCGTAATGAGAATCTGTATCCTCATCCTTTGCAGTGGTTCCGATTTCAATCTTATCATTCGTCATGGTTCCAAGAGGAACTGTAACAGAATCTTTATACACGCTCACTTTGACTTTAAGAAGCTGCATTCCTTCGTTAGCATCACAACTCAGTTCTTCCACTTCATAATCATCGTAAATAAGCGCACCTTTTGTATCATCCGGTTCGCTTCCTCCGAACCAGATTCCATCCTCTGAAGTTTTACCTGCATTGGTATTGTTGGTATGCTTATTCCATGATGCTGCTGTGCTTGCATATCCGTTTTTATCTGTCACGATTACATGACTTTCGCCTGTCGTAAGTGATGTGATTTTAAAAGGAACACCCGCAAGCCTGTTAAGATCTCCGTCAGACACCTTTACAAGTTCAAGATCGCCTCTTTTAACCTGATCTGTTACTGCCTGCACATTATACGTGCTGACAGTTTCGCCCTCTGCTGAGTCTTCTGTGATTTCTTTTGTATATATCTTATCATTTAGAAGATATCCTTCCGGAGCTTTCACTTCCTGAATTGTTACTGTTCCCAGAGGAAAACATATTTTACCGGAAGACGAAAGATAAAAATCACTGTTTTTAAAATCTGTATCAAGATACTCTTCTGCAAGCTTTGCAGCTCCGTTTTCATCTGTTTTTACTCTCCACGTTCTGTCTAAAGTCTTTCCTCCTGAAGTGTGCTTATAGAATTTTATTTCATACACAGCCCCTGAAAGCTTAGCCATGCCCTGAGGCGCAGATTCTTTCGTTTCTGTATCTTTCTTTACGAGTACGATATCAAGTGGAGCGTTCTTTGGTTTATCTGTAAAGGTCACTGTATTGGTAATTCCTGCTTTTACGGTTATCTTCTGGTCTGCTTCGATAGCATAGCCTTTTGGAGCCTTAAGCTCTTTTACAGTATATGAGCCTGCTTCAAGCTCTACTGTATTGCTTTTGCCATCAGCATCAGTTATGAGAGTTGCAACTTTAGTGCTTCCTTTATACACTCCGAACTCTGCTCCTTTAATTGAGTAGCAGGTATTTCCCTTTGTCATTTCGTTATTTGCAGATTTCTTAACCAGCGTAAGTTCACCGTTTTCAAGTGTTCCTCCAATAATATTCTGATATCCGCTGTTGATTATATAGAATACTTTGAAACCTGCCGGAGCATCTGCCACTTCAGCATCTGACTTACAGTCATTTACTATTTCTTTCATCTTCGCCCAGTAGTTCTCATACATGCAGTCCTTCACAGTACCTCCGCCCCAAGCTTTCATATTGTCATCATATCCTGCGGTCACATATGAAATTGCTATATGAAAAATTCCATAAATTGCATCATCATCCCAGTCACCAGAAGCAAACCATTTTGCTTTGCCTTTGGACCAGCCCGGGTAACCTTTAGCGTAGTACACAAGCTTTCTTAAAACAGATGCCGTACCTGCATCACTTGTATACATCTTGTCGATTGTATAGCTTCCGTTTGGCGGTGACGGCATATGCGGCTGTGTGCAGAACACATACCTGTTTCCAAGAGAGTCATCTATTCCATATGCTTTCATAAGGTTTGAATAACCCCCATCTCCTGTACCGTATCTTATCTGGTGATGATGCTCCAGATTCACCTTTGTTCCTACCCCGATATCATCATCTGTTTCTGCATATGCAGCGTTATTATATGATGGGAGCAGCGTCGTGATAATCAGTGCAAACACCATAAATACCGCAAACACTTTTTTGTTCCTGCTGCCTGTATGCAGCTTTTCATTATTCATGAATTTTCTCCTTCCTGCCATGTTGGCATTAAAAAAACAGCTTCGCTTACGAAACTGCCGTCGTTTTCATGCTGTAGTTGATTTTAAAGCTTCGCATTATGTGAAGCCTTTTTATCCGCCATTATTTTTTTAACCTCCTTCTGTTATTTCATATTGCTGCGGATAAAAGCAGATATGTACGCCATCTGCATCATCTGCAAATGGCTCTTATTCTTATTACATACTTAATAACTTTACTCTTTTTTCAGATAGTCAGATAGTTATATAAAGGATGGGGTGTGGGGAAGGAAAAGGCAGACTTACTCCTCATCAGCATTACCTTGACTGCTCCTGCTCTCTTTTGCGCTGCAGATGTTTTGAGTAGTAGTCGATTGCCTTCAGTATATATTCCTCCCGCTGCGATGCCTTGATATTTCTCGGAAGCACTTTCTCTATTTTTTCTGCGCTTATCGTGAACTTTTCTTTCTGATTAGGTTTTTCCTCCTGCATTATCGCACATATAGACTCAGGTGTAAGCTTATCTTCTGAAAGCAGTTTTCGCATCCTCCGTGTCTGTGCATGAGACGGTGTACACTGCTCCATTTCGATGGTATCAGCAAGTGCTTTCTGCAGATTCTTTGGAAGATACGATATATCTACCGCCGGTCTTAAAGCTACATCGCCGTTATCCACAAGTTCCAGAAGCTCCGGTATGAGTTCTGTAAGACGGATATATCGACGTACATTATCTTTTCCTTCACCAACAATATCCCCCAATAATTGGGCCGACTCTTTACCTTTTAACTTCCACGCCAATGGCTCGGAAGTTAAATCCGTACGCTTACCCTGTCTTTTCATAGCATCAAGTCTCATCTTATATGAAAAAGCCTTTTCACTTGGAAGTATCGTCGTTCTCTGAAGGTTACTGTCCACCATAAAAATTATCGCAGAGTCTCTGTCCATCTCAACAATTTCTGCCCTTAGTGTATCAAGACCTGCAAGCTCACATGCTCTCTTTCTTCTGTGACCTGACAGTATCTCATATCTTCCGTCCTCTTTTTTCCTTAAAGTTGCAGGTGTTATAACCCCGTATTCTTTTACACTTTCAACCAGATTCAGCATGTCCTCATCATCAATGACCTTGAACGGATGGTCGGGGAAATCATCAATCTTATCAAGAGAAACATCGTATATTTTCTTAAGTCTGGCTTCATCTCTCTCATCCTGAGTTGTAAAGAGTTCATCGAGCTTCGGCAGATCTAATTCGTTCCTTTCTCTTCTCGCCATTTCTTATCACCTCCTTTGCCAGAGACTTATATGCCTTTGCCACCGTTCCCTTTTCATCATACGCAAAGATACTTTTTCCCCTTGCAGTAACTTCTGCTGCCTTGACAGCTAACGGGATCTGATTGTCATAAATCTTGATAGCTGAGCCATAGTTTTCTTTAAGCTGCGATGTTACATCTTTAGCAAGATTTGTCCTTGCATCCACAAGGGTTATGACGATACCATCTATTCTTAGTCCAGGGTTTATTCCTCTCTTAACTTTGTTGATGGTCTTGATAAGCTGTGTCATATCTTTTGCCGGAAGCGGGTTTGCCTGAACAGGAATAAGCACCGAATCTGCCGCTGCCAGTGCATTTATTGTCAGCATTCCAAGTGACGGCGGACAATCAATTAATACATAATCATATTTATCTTTCACCTCATCAAGATAATCTTTAAGAACAAGTTCTCTGCTTATCACATTGACAAGAGCCACTTCCATATCTGCAAGTTTCTCATTTGCCGGAATCAGTTCAACACCTTCTTTGTGTGTCAGGACAGCTTCCCCGTCATTTATTTTTTCATCCTGTATTATCTTTTTCATCAATGAGGCAATCGTATCTTCGAGTTTGTCATAGTTCTTCCATCCCAGAGAATAAGTTGCATCTCCCTGCGGATCAAAATCCACAAGGAGTACCTTTTTCCCTTCTTCTGTAAGTGCAATGCCCATACTGACCGCAGTAGCTGTTTTTCCCACACCGCCTTTCTGGTTACATACTGCTATTACATCTGTCTTCTTCATCTGCATTCACTCCCTGCTTCATTGTAGTTTTTAACTGTGAATAGGCTTCATCAAATACCTCACACAAATCACCGATATCCTCATCCTTTACACCTTCAGGAAATGCTTCATCAAACATTTTATCAATGATATATCCGTCTGCGATATACTCACCGAAATAGTTCAGAAAACACCTGGCTGCTTCTTCATCCTGATATACAAGAGATTCAAATACAATCCTGCAATCATCATCAAGTATCATTGTCAGTAGATATATGAGCTCGCTTGCCATATCATATTCCATGCACTCTACATGATTCCAGATTCTTTCCAGCGCAGCGACATATGAATCAAAATCCAGCCCTCCTCTCTTTACTGCTTCAGCAAGGTTTTTATCTATCAGCCTTGCCAGAGCCTCCATTCCCTCTGCTGCTCTTTCTTCCTGATTCACCTTTTCTTCGTTTTTTCCGAATTCGATTGTAAATCCTAATTTCTTCATTTTTTGTCCTCCTGTTTTTTGCAATAAAACCTGCTAAGAAAAGTCAACTGCTTTTTCTTAGCAGGTTTCCTCTTTTCATTGCATCACAAACAGGCCGGCATAGCCGACCTCAAAACTGTATAATGTTGTTCTATGAGTATACTTCGCTT
>JBJEMQ010000374.1:0-24496 GCA_051879755.1 Coprococcus sp.
CGTGAAATATGCAACCGAGCTGGGCATGTATGTAATCATTGACTGGCACATATTGTACTTGAGAATGAGGTGGCATTAGGAGAATATATTGATACCGGTATCAGCATAGATGCTGTGGTTACAAACCAGTTGCTTCTTAATATATTTGAACATAATACACCGCTTCATGATGGTGCTGTTATTATAAGAAAGAACAGAGTGGTTTCGGCAACATGTTATTTGCCACTTTCAGCCAATGATTCAATAAATAAAGAACTTGGAACAAGGCATAGAGCCGGTATAGGCATTAGTGAGGTGTCTGATAGTCTTACACTTATAGTATCTGAGGAAACGGGCTCCATTTCAATTGCAAAGGGAGGAGAACTGTATAGAAACCTTGATACGGAAAGCGTCAGAAAACATTTGCAGACATTATGTAAGTCCGAGACAAAGAAACGCGATGACAGAAAGCGTAAGTCCTCTAAAAAGAAGAAAGTTGTTTCTAAAGGAAGGAGGCTTACAAAATGAAAGAAAAATTATTCAGCAATCTTGCTCTTAAGCTTTTAGCTGTTCTGTTAGGATTTGTAGTATGGGTGGTAGTTTTAAATATCGATGATTCTGCTGTTACAAAGCAGATAAAGGATATACCTGTAGAAATTCTTAATGAAGAGTCCATTACTGACAGAGATCAGTTGTATTCTATTACGTCAGGAGAGACGGTTGATATTATAGTAAAGGGTAGGAAGTCGGTTGTAAATGCACTTAGCCAGACTGATTTTATCGCTACGGCCGATTTGTCAAAGATATCCATAACAAATGCAGTTCCTATAGAGGTATCAGCAAGTGATGAAACTATAGGAAATGCAGTGACGATAACTATTGTTGAAAGTGTTATGCAGGTCGAACTTGAAAAAGAGAAAACAGTAGCTGTGCCTGTTGTTGTAGTGACGAACGGTCAGACAGCTCCCGGATATACTGCCGGAACCGGAGTGGCAACTCCGAACCTTATCAGTGTAAAGGGGGCAGAGAGTGTGGTAAACAGTATCGACAGAGTAGAGTTAAGTGTTGATGTAAATGGCAGAAGCAGTGATATATCAATGAAGTGTACTCCTATATTTTATACAGCAAATGGTGAAGTAGTGTCAGAGAAACATATAAGCTGTGATGTCAGGAGCATTGCTGTAACTGTACCAATATATAAAACAAAGGAAATCCCTGTAAATATAAAAGTTAGGGGAACTCCTGCAGACGACTATGTCGTATCTTCTGTAGAATATGTGCCGGAGACTATTGTTATTGGAGGCGAGGGTGATATTTTAGAGAACATAAAAGGCATAGATATAGACGATATCGATATATCAGGATATAATACTAATTATGAAACTACTTTGGATATTTCAAAATATCTTCCTGAGGGGATTGTTGTGGCAGAAGAAAATGCTGCGATAAATGTTAAAGTAACTATTGAGAAAACCGCTAAGAAATCACTTGATATATCAGTAACGGATATAAATATAAAGAATAAAACTGACAATTATTATTATGACATAGTATTTGAAAACGGACAAACTGTTACTGTCAGTGGAGCTGCTGATGTAGTGGCAGATATGACGGCAGCTGATTTAAATATATCAGTTGACGGTCAGAATCTGGTACTCGGAGAAAATCATGTTGAGCTGACAATTGCTGATGGTGATAAATATACAGTTGATACTATATGTAATGTAATAATTACGGTAAGTGCAATGCCATAGGATATAGAACAAAGAGTTTGCTGTGCAAACTCTTTGTTCTATATCCGAGATGAAGAAAGCATCATGAACGTAGTGAATGATAAAAAATATTTCTATGATGTGCCATCGAAACTGAGTGGAGAAGATATATATCATAAGGGAGGATAAATATGAGCGTAGATAAAAGTAAATTGGATAAATTGCAGAAAATAGTTAATGAATCCGATAATATCGTTTTTTTTGGTGGAGCCGGGGTATCTACCGAAAGCGGGATACCTGATTTCCGAAGTGTTGATGGGTTATATAATCAAAAATATAAATATCCACCGGAGACAATCATAAGCCACAGCTTTTTCCGTAATAATATTGATGAATTCTATAGATTTTATAAAGATAAGATGATATTTAAAGATGCAAAGCCGAATGCAGCACATATAAAGCTCGCTGAACTTGAAAAAATGGGAAAACTTAAAGCGGTAATTACCCAGAATATTGATGGACTTCATCAGATGGCGGGAAGCAGGAATGTTATTGAACTTCATGGTTCTATACATCGTAACTATTGTGAACGTTGCGGTGCATTTTATAATCTGGAATATGTTGTTGCTTCAGACGGAGTGCCAAAATGCAGCTGTGGGGGGATAGTAAAGCCTGATGTAGTATTATATGAGGAAGCTTTGAAAACTTCAGATATGGAGGCTGCCATAAATTACATTTCAATGGCTGATACATTAATTATAGGTGGTACATCACTTGTAGTATATCCTGCTGCCGGACTCATCAGATATTTTAGAGGTAAGCATCTTGTAGTTATAAATATGTCACCTACTCAGACTGACAATCAGGCAGATTTGCTTATTACGGATAAGATAGGTTCTGTATTAGAGCAACTACAATAAGTTAATGGTATATAATTATTTAGACAATCTGCCGCCGGAATGAAGTGGGGACAATATATATTATACGAGGAGGAATAAGACTATGACAAATAAAAGAGTTATGACGATACAGGATATATCGTGTCTTGGACAATGTTCGCTTACTGTTGCATTGCCTATAATATCAGCCTGCGGTGTGGAGACTATAATACTTCCATCTGCTGTGCTTTCAACACACACGGGAGGTTTTACGGATTATACTTTCAGAGATCTGACTGATGATATACCCGATATTATGAGACACTGGGTAAAGGAAAAACAGAAGTTTGACTGTATATATACAGGCTATCTTGGAAGCATAACACAGATAGATTACGTCGATATGTTGATTGAAAATATATTAAATGAAGGAGCACTTAAGGTGATAGACCCAGCTATGGCAGATAATGGAAGTCTGTATTATGGATTTAATGATGAATTTGTAAAACGTATGGCGGGTCTGTGTGGAAAGGCTGATGTAGTACTTCCTAATATAACAGAGGCTTCATTTATGACAGGTATGGAATATATAGCAGAAAATCATGATGAGAAATATATAAATGAACTTCTGATGGGAATAAAAGCATTAGGCGCAAAGAAGATAATACTTAAGGGTATCAGTTATGAAAGTGACAAAATAGGAGTTGCTGTTTATGACTGTATGACAGATGATTTGCAATATTACTTTACGGAGAAGATTCCACAGGGCTCACATGGCACAGGTGATTGCTATGCAGCAGCATTTGTGGGGGCTTTGATGCAAGGCAGAAATGAATATGAAGCGGCAAAACTGGCAGCTGACTTTGTTCTGGAGAGTATTAAGCAGACAATTGATGATAATAGTCATTGGTATGGAGTGAAATTTGAGAGAGCGTTGCCGATACTTGTAAATGAATTGAATAAATAATAATCATAAAAATCTTAATTTGTGGTATTGTATTATGTAGAGAGACTGTCGCGGCAGCCTCTCTTTTTGATTAAGGTGTCCCGTGAGTTATGTTCTGAAATATAAAAAATATTAGCACTCACTATTGACGAGTGCTAATAAAAGTGTTATATTAAATTTGCATCAGAGAAAAAGGTGTAAAAAAAAAGAAAACTATAAATGATATATATTGAAACTAAAAAAAGGAGGCAGTAATTATGGATTTAGAGAAATTTACCCGAAAATCGCTTGAAGCAATAGAAAAGGCGAAAGAAAAAGCTCTTGAGTTTGATAATCAGGAACTTACTCAGGTGCATTTGCTTGCCGGACTGCTTGAGACGGACGAAAGTCTTATAGCAAGAATATTTGAAAAAATGGAAATCGATATAAATGCCGCAATAGATAGAGTTGAAGCTAAACTTGCTACATTTGCCAAGGTTAGCGGTGGCGAGATGTATGCAGGGAACAATTTTTCCAAGGCACTTATTCAGGCTGAGAAGGAAGCAAAGCAGATGGGAGATGAATATGTATCTGTGGAGCATATTTTCCTTGGCCTTATTGATAAAGCAGATAGTGATATAAAAGAAATGCTTAAGGTATGGAATATAAACAGGAATTCTTTCCTTAAGGCACTTGCAGATATCAGAGGGAACAGAAAGGTAGACAGTGATAATCCGGAAAGCTCGTATGAAGCTATGGAAAAGTTTGGTTATGACCTTGTTGAACGTGCAAGAGAACAGAAACTTGATCCGGTTATAGGAAGAGATGGCGAGATAAGAAATGTTATAAGGATTCTTTCTCGTAAAACAAAAAATAATCCTGTGCTTATAGGTGAACCCGGTGTAGGTAAGACTGCAGTAGTAGAAGGATTGGCACAACGTATAGTGCGTGGAGATGTACCTGACGGACTTAAGAATAAGAAGATATTTGCTCTTGATATGGGTGCACTTGTTGCAGGTGCGAAGTATAGGGGTGAATTTGAGGAAAGACTGAAGAATGTTCTTGATGAAGTGAAAAAATCAAATGGTGAGGTTATACTTTTCATTGATGAGCTTCATACTATTGTCGGTGCAGGAAAAACAGATGGTGCGATGGACGCAGGCAATATGTTAAAACCGATGCTTGCACGAGGCGAACTCCATTGCATTGGTGCGACTACGTTAAATGAATACAGACAATATATAGAAAAGGATGCAGCTCTTGAAAGACGTTTTCAGCCTGTAATGGTGGATGAACCTACAGTTGAAGATACAATATCGATTCTGCGAGGAATCAAAGAGCGATATGAGGTATTTCATGGTGTAAAGATAGCAGATGCTGCTCTTGTAAATGCCGCAATCTTGTCACATCGTTATATTACGGACAGATTTCTTCCTGACAAGGCTATTGATCTGGTAGATGAGGCATGCGCCATGATTAAGACAGAGCTTGATTCAATGCCTGTAGAGGTTGATGAAATAACAAGAAAAATAATGCAGCTTGAGATAGAGGAGGCCGCATTAAAGAAGGAAAATGACCATATGAGCAAGCAGAGGCTGGCTGATTTGCAGGCAGAGCTCTCGGAACTTAAAGACGAAGCAAATACTCTCAAAGCAAAGTGGGAGAATGAAAAAGCAGGAGTAGAGAAAATCCGGAACCTAAAAGAAGAGCTTGAACAGGTAAAGGCTGATATACAGGTGGCACAGCGTAATTATGATTTGAATAAAGCTGCAGAGCTTCAGTATGGCAAGCTTCCTGCTGTAAAGAAGGAACTTGAGGCTGCAGAGGCTGCTGCGTCAGATAAGGAGCGTGAACTTGTTCATGAGGTAGTATCCGAGGAGGAAATATCCAAGATAGTATCTAAATGGACAGGAATACCTGTATCCAAACTGACAGAAAGTGAGAAGAGTAAGACTCTTAATCTTGCAAATGAACTGAAGAAACGCGTTATAGGACAGGATGAGGCTGTAGATTATGTCAGTGATGCCATTATCCGTTCTAAAGCAGGAATTAAAGATCCAACAAAGCCTATAGGTTCGTTTATATTCCTTGGACCTACAGGTGTAGGTAAAACTGAACTTGCAAAGAGTCTGGCTGCTGCTTTATTTGATGATGAACAGAATATGGTTCGTATAGATATGAGTGAATATATGGAGAAGCACAGTGTGTCAAGACTTATAGGTGCACCTCCGGGATATGTAGGATATGATGAAGGTGGACAGCTTACTGAGGCTGTAAGAAGAAAACCATACTCAGTAGTTTTGTTTGATGAGGTTGAAAAGGCACATCCGGATGTATTCAATGTGCTTTTACAGGTTCTTGATGACGGACGTATTACAGATTCCCAAGGCAGAACGGTAGATTTTAAGAATACAATAATAATTATGACTTCCAATATAGGCGGTGCAGATATTGCGGCAGAAGGTGGGGAGATTAGTGATGAACTTCATGAGCATGTAATGTCACAGCTCAAAGCTCATTTCAGACCGGAATTTTTGAATCGTGTTGATGAGATAATTACATTTAAGGCACTTTCAAAAGATAATATTGCCAATATTGTAGATTTGATGATTGCCGATTTGAACAGCAGACTTTCTGACAGGGAAATGAGTATAAAATTATCTGATGCGGCTAAGGAGGCTATTGTGCTACAGGGCTATGACCAGATATATGGTGCAAGACCTCTTAAGAGATACATTCAGAAGAATGTAGAAACTCTTGTTGCAAGAAAGATACTTGCAGGCGAGATAAATACCCAGTCGGATATAGTTTTGGATTACGATGGTGATAATTTGTATATACGCTAATAATTTAAAAAATGAGATAATATAAATCCGGGTGGTCAAGAGATGCTGCCTGTGATTGATAGATATGTATGCGAGAGGGACTGCTTTGTGGCAGTCTCTTTTGTAGTTGTGCGCCATGACGCACTCTGATGGGAAACTTCTTTCTGTTGAGTTTACATAATTATATGGTAATTATTTCATCCTGATGTTATAATGGTATTAACTGGAGCTGCATAATATGTTGTGAAAGGTGTGGTTTTATGAAAGAAAAGCGAAATACTTGGCAGAAGCAGGTTATATATTCTGTCTTAGAGGAATTACATAATCATCCTACAGCACAGGAGTTATATGAGGAGCTTCTTAACAGAGGATATGATTTGGGAAAATCAACAGTATACAGAGTTCTTGCTGATGCAGTGGAGGAAGGCCGGATAGATAGTGTTTATTCCGCTGACAGAAAAGAACATTTTGATGGAAATATAAATCGACATTATCATATCAGGTGTAAAAAATGCGGAAAAATATATGATAGCCATATGACATACGATCCGCAGCTGACGGTGCTTGGCGGGACGGCTGATGAAGGTTTTACAATGCTGACACATAATGTTGAATTTGTGTGCATATGCCCCGAATGCCAATAAAAAGAGGACAGAGCTTTTAAAAAGGCCCTGTCCATTTTATATATTTTATATATTTTATTTATATATTATCCTGTTCTTCATCAGTTTCTACAGTAGAAATAATTTTGGCTGACTTTACAGGACCGGCAGTGTCTACCATAGGATTCATTATGACAGAATTTTGCCCATTGGATGGTAGTACAACAGTCTGACCCAGTATCGAGCGGCGGTTGCGGGTTTCTTTATCATCCTTTTCGGAATGCTTTTGTTCCTCCTGCCTGATTATTCTGTCTATATCATCTTCTTCGTCTTCGCTGTCATTGTAATTTTTATTTTTTGCGTTACGGATAAATGATGGTGTTTTTACAGGTGTAAAGGTAAGTGAGGATTTATCAGTTTCAATATTAATATCACTATTATCAGAAGCTTCTTCGTCTGTGGCAGACGATTCCTCTTCTTCGTCGGAAGTTTCTTCCTCATCGGAAACATCATATAAATCTTCAAAATATCCGGAGTCTATATTGAGGTCAAAGCATACCTCACTGTGACCTACTTCGTCAAGGCAATCGTTATACAGCTTTGTTTTGTAGACACCCTTTAACTTTTCGATAAGCTCAGCATCATCATATTTCAGCTGCTCAAGGATACTTGCAATAATAATGCCTTGGAATTCGTCGCTCCAGCCATCTTCCATTTTAACAACAATACCAAGCTTTCGGCTTCTGATAGCCATACATATTACACCTCTTGAACCATCTTTCATTAAGAGGTCAGGATTTTTGTTTACATAATATGAAGGGGTGTAGTAATCATTTATTTTTTCAGGATATTCATTTATACATTCAAAGTTATATTTTATAGCTTTTGTCAAATCTTCGGGCAGATTAAACGGATCGGCTAATTTTGCATATGCCAGAGCTATATTTCTCATAGGCAGGGCAAATACAGGAACTCCGCAACCATCTATGCCAAGGTTAATTTTGTAGGTTGGAGTCTGGCTAAGCATAGATATAAATGAAAGTATCTGCTTCTGGACAGGTGAGGAAGGGTCCTGATATCCGGCTACTTTTCCGGTAAGTTCTCTTTGCAGCAGCATAAGGCTGAAATGCTTTCCTGAACAGCAGTGCTGAAGTTTGCTTTTTCCATCTTCAGGATGAAGCTTGTTTCCTTCTGACAGTTTCTCAGCAAGAAATGATCCTGATATGGAACGGGAAGGGTTCATAATCATTTCTTCAGGATTTATGCCTGTCTTATCTGCAATATCTTTTAATGTGAATATATGGTGAGTGCTTCCCCAGTGAGAAGAGTTGAACATGGCAACTTCTTCTTTCGACAGACCATATTTCTCATGAAGCCCTGCCAGAAGAGTAGGAATTACCTGAACAGGTTTGCTGGCAGAACGCATAAAGGTCTGTTTTTCGATATCACCTATATAAGCGATGGTTTCACCGGTTGATGCCACAATGGCTATTGAACCACGGTGAACATTTTCAACTAAGTCGCCTCTGTATTCTTTAACTAATATTTCTGACATGATCTTTCTCCTTTGTTATTGCTTTTTTTAATTATAACTGTACTAACATGGAAATTCAATTCATTATTAAAAAACTAATTTTAGCAAAAATATCCTGATTTATCTAAATAACTTTCATCAAAAGCTTTCAGAAATGTATAAAATTGATTTTTGCCCAAGTTTAACCGCAAAAATTATGAAAGAAAACCTTATTTATTGATGAAAAATATCTCTTTTAAGTAAAAAATGTAAAAAAATTCCTTACTGCAATTAAATTTTTTGTGAAAATGCATAAAAAACTTTGCTTATTGAGAATTTGATGTTATAATAAAATCATATTACGCACGAAGGGGTGACTTTATGATTAAAAAAGAAATGATTGCCATGCTCCTTGCCGGAGGACAGGGTAGCCGTTTGGGCGTTCTTACTTCAAATCTTGCTAAACCGGCAGTGGCATTTGGTGGAAAATACAAGATTATTGATTTTCCGCTTAGTAACTGTATTAATTCTGGAGTAGACACAGTTGGAGTACTGACGCAGTATAGACCGCTAAGACTTAACCAACATATCGGTATAGGTATTCCGTGGGATTTGGATAGAAATATAGGTGGTGTTACAGTACTTCCGCCATATGAGAAGAGTGATAACAGCGAGTGGTATACAGGAACAGCAAATGCCATTTACCAGAATCTGGAGTTTATTGATTACTATAATCCGGATTATGTGCTTATTCTGTCAGGTGACCACATATATAAGATGGATTATGAACATATGCTGGATTATCACAAGTCATGTAATGCAGATATTACAATTGCTACATATCAGGTGCCGTGGGAAGAGGCAAGCCGATTTGGTGTTGTTTTAACAGACGATGACGGTGTTATAACAGAATTTGAAGAGAAACCGGCAAATCCACGAAGCAACAAGGCGTCTATGGGTATTTACATATTTAACTGGAAGGTACTTCGTGATTCACTTATTACTATGAAGGACCAGCCGGGATGTGATTTTGGAAAACATATAATTCCATACTGTCATAGCCATGGCAGAAAGATATGCGCATACGATTTTAAAGGATATTGGAAGGATGTAGGAACTCTTGGTTCATACTGGGAGGCAAATATGGAACTTGTAGATATAGTTCCTGAATTCAATTTGTATGAGGAGTTCTGGAAGATATATACCAAGTCAGATTCTATTCCACCACAGTATATTGATGATGTCAGCAAGGTAAAAAGATGTATCATAGGTGAAGGAACGGAAGTATATGGTAATGTTGAGAATTCAGTTATAGGCTCTTGTGTAACAATAGGAGCAGGGGCTGTTGTAAAGGATTCTATTATTATGAATGGTGTAGTAATAGATGATGGTGCGTACATTGAGAAAGCAATTATTGCTGAAGGTGTTCAGATTGGACGAAATGCTCAGCTTGGTATTGGGGAAGAGGTTGCAAATGAACTGAAACCGCAGATTTATTCATTTGGTCTTGTTACTATTGGTGAGAACTCAGTTATTCCGGAGGGCGTTAAGATTGGTAAGAATACCGCAATTTGTGGTGTTACAGATGCATCTGATTATCCTGATGGAGAACTTAAGAGTGGTGGCAGTATTATAAAGGCAGGTGAATAAACATGAGAGCATTAGGTATTATATTAGCAGGTGGAAACAGCAATAAGATGGGCGATTTATCAGCTAAAAGAGCCGTTGCTGCCATGCCTATTACAGGAAGCTATAGAGCTATAGATTTTGCACTTTCAAATATGACGAATTCTCATATTCAGAAAGTAGCTGTATTTACACAATACAATACTCGTTCATTGAATGAACATTTGAATTCCAGTAAGTGGTGGGATTTCGGTAGAAAACAGGGTGGTTTGTATATATTCACTCCGACTATTACATCCGAAAGCAGTTATTGGTATAAGGGTACAGCTGATGCTCTTTACCAGAATATCAATTTCCTTAAAGAAAGTCATGAACCATATGTAGTTATTGCATCAGGTGATGGAATATATAAGCTTGATTATAACAAGGTTCTTGAGGATCATATCAGTAATGGCGCCGACATTACAGTTGTATGTAAAGATTTGGATCCTGGTGAGGATGATATTAACAGATTTGGCGTTATAAGTATGGATGACAATAGAAGAATAATAGATTTTGAGGAAAAACCTCTTGTAGCAGGTACAAATACAGTTTCAATAGGTGTTTATGTAATCAGAAGGAGACAGCTTATTGAACTGCTTGAAACATGTGCAAATGAGGGAAGAAATGACTTTGTCAGAGACGTACTTGTAAGGTACAAAGGCGTAAAGAAGATATATGGTTATAAGATGGATTCCTATTGGAGAAATATTGGTACCATAGATTCGTACTATAAGACGAATATGGATTTTCTGAATAAGGATATAAGAAATTATTTCTTTAGACAGCATCCGGATATTTATTCAAAGGTTGATGACCTTCCACCGGCAAAATATAACAGCTCGTCGGAAGTAAAGAACAGCCTTATAGCCAGTGGCTGTATTATTAATGGAACAGTAGAGAATTCCGTATTGTTCAAGAAGGTATATGTGGGTAACAATTGTGTGATTAGGAATTCAATTATTCTTAATGATGTTCATATTGGCGATAACTGTATTATTGAAAATTGTATTGTTGAGAGTAAGGATGTTCTCCGTGCGAACACGATACATCAGGGAGACCCTGATAATATAAAGGTTGTCATAGAGAAGAATTTCAGATACGCATTGTAGGATAAGTTGTAAGGGGGTAAACAAGTGCAGATTACAGATATAAGGATAAGAAGTGTTGAAAAAGAAGGTAAGATGAGAGCTGTTGTTTCAATAACTATTGATGATGAATTTGTAGTTCATGATATAAAGATTATTGAAGGCGATAAAGGTATGTTTATTGCGATGCCTAGTCGTAAGGCCTCAGATGGTGAGTACAGGGATATTGCTCATCCGATTAATACGGAGACAAGAGAACGCCTCCAGCGCATGATACTTGATAAGTACCAGCAATCGTTAAGCGAGTAACTTTAAAAGCTGCCGGATTTTATAAACGGCAGCTTTTTTAATGGAAGTTTAAATGAAAATGAGTCTTGGAAGCTGTTGTATTGTTTGTAAAATTGTGGTAAAATGTTAGTACTTGTTTTAGCGTAAACTATAGCAAGGGAGGAGTTTGGTAAGGATATATTCATATGGACATAGAAAAGCATGAGAGCGTATGGTTCGTGGTAATGTATCTATAATGAAGTGAAAGGAATAAAGAAAGTGAGAAAAAAGTTATTTAAGAAAATTACGACTTTTATAATGACTGTAGCAATGATTGCAGGCCTGGGTGCTGCTAATCCGGCGGGACAGGCGCAGACGGCAGAGGCAGCAGGTACAGCATTGCAAAATCCAAGGAAAATTGTTGGTAAAGGAACTACATATGATTGTGTGTACTTTGGAAGTTATCCGCAGGCGGAAGTAATCACAACTGCAATGAGTAAGAATTATACTCCTGTTAAAAGCCAGTATCTGGAAACAGGTGATTTGATTATAGATGATAACGTATATCAGGCTTTAACAAAAGCTACAAACTGGGATGCAAATGGTGATATTGAATTAAATGGTGAAAAATACCGAAGAATTAAGGTGAGAGATACAAATTACCCTTGTATTGATAATGATTATAAAACGATGGCACATTATAATTGGGCGGGTAATAATAACTACCATTATTTTAAGTATCAGCCGATTAAGTGGAGGGTTTTATCAACAGATGGCAAGGAAGCACTTCTCCTTTCGGATCGGGGACTTGATGACCAGTTATATAATGAAGTTAGTGATGACGTTACATGGGAGACATGTACCATAAGAAGCTGGCTTAATGGTTATGGAAGTGCAAAAAATAAGCAGGGGATTAATTATACTACAAAGAACTTTATTAACTGTGCATTTAATTCTCAGGAGAAAAATGCGATAATAACAAAAACACTTGTGAATAACAATAACCCTGCATGTACAGCTTCCGGAGGAAATTCAACAGCGGATAAGGTATTTTTATTATCGTATGATGATACGGTTAATAGTAATTATGGTTTTAACGAAATAGGCTCTACAAGTGATAAAGCAAGGTGTATGAAGCAAAGCATGTATGGAAGAGCTATGGGAATATGGTGGGAACCCGACAAGAACGGTAGCGATTTAGATTATAAAAACTGCTGCTGGTGGTGGATACGCTCACCGGGAGAACTCAATAATGTAGCAGCGAGTGTTGCAGACATGGGCTTTGTATCTGGTGTGGCAGGCTGGGATGTTGATACTAATGATAATGCTGTTGTTCCTGCAGTGTATATTAATCTTTCATATTCTAATCTGTATACTTATGCAGGTACATCAAATTGGTATGAGAATAATGCTGACGCTTCCTCGTCAGGGCAGCTTGTTCAGAATATAAGTATATCAGGCAGCAGCAAAACGCTGATGGCAGGAGAAAAGCTTAAGCTTACAGCAACAGTAAAACCTGATAATGCCGCAAATAAATCACTGGCATGGACGAGTAGTAATACTTTATATGCGACAGTTGATAATAATGGTGTTGTAACGACAAAGCTTGACGGCGTAGGTAAGACTGTTGTGATTACTGCTAGGGCAACAGATAGAAGTGGTGTGTCGGCAACATATGCAATTAAGTTAACGCAGGCTGCGCAGACTATTAAGGCAAAGAATATCACGAAGGCATATGGAGCAAAAGCATTTTCACTTGGAGCAAGAACAAATGGTGATGGCAAGCTTACATATAAGAGCAGTAATACTAAGGTAGCAAAGATAAACAAGAATGGTAAAGTGACCATAACAGGTTGCGGCAGAACGAAGATAACTATAAAAGCATCAAAAACTGCCAAATATAATGCAACAAGTAAAACGGTTACAATAACTGTAAAACCTAAAAAAGAGAAGATTACCTCTCTTAAATCTTCAAAGCCTGAGACTTTGACAGTTGGATGGAAAAAGGATACAAAAGCTACAGGCTACCGCATACAGTATTCAACTGATAAGAATTTTAAGAAAAATGTAAAAACTGTATGGGTTAAGAAAAATACAATTACCAATAAAACAATAACGAAGCTTAAAGCAGGAAAGAGGTATTATGTAAGAGTTGCTGCTGTTAAAAAGGTAGGAGCACAAAAGTTTATAGGTGCAAATAGTACGGTGAAAAATATAAAAGTAAAGAAATAAGAATAATGAAATAAGAATCCGGGGCAGGAATGATTTGAATAATAACATTTCTGCCCTTGTTTTATGATTTAGCACAGAACATCCCTGACCTTTAGACCGTGGGATGACTGGCGTCTGGTTTTAAGATGTTTTGTTGCCATAACACTATTAAATTAGTAAATATATGTTATAATAAGTGTTCAGAATAAGTATATAAGGTATGGAGGTATCGAGATATGATAAAGGCAGTTATACTTGCGGCAGGAAAAGGAACACGTATGAAATCGGATAAGCCAAAGGTAGTTCATAAGGTACTTGGAAAACCGATGGTTTTCTATTCAATTAAAGCTGCAAAAGAGGCGGGGGCTGATGAGATTTGCGTTATAGTCGGATACAAAGCAGATGAAGTTAAGGAATGTATAACAGATGAAGTAAGCTATGCGGTTCAAGAAGAACAGCTCGGTACAGGACACGCAGTAAAATGTGCAGCTGATTTTATAGGAAATACAGGTGATGTAATTATCTTATGCGGAGATACACCGCTTGTAACAGGAGATACTTTGAAAAAGGCTTTAGACGGTCATCGAATAAATAATAATGGTGTTACCGTTATTTCGGCTGTGTTAGATAATCCATATGGTTATGGACGTATTATACGTGACAGTAATGGATTGTCAAAGATAGTTGAAGAAAAGGATGCAGATGAGAATGAAAAACTGGTACATGAAGTAAATTCCGGAATGTATATTTTTAAAGCAGATTTGCTTATAAAGGCACTTGATATGATATCAAATGATAATGCGCAGGGTGAATATTATCTGCCTGATACAATAGAGATAATAAAGAATATAGGGAATAGAGTAGATGCCATACCTATGGATAATGTAGATGAAATAAGGGGTGTAAATACCATAGAACAGCTTGCAGAGGCTGAGAAAATAATGAGTGCAAGATAGTGACATAGTGAAAGAAAAGATTGTTAATGATGTATAATGTTTGCTGTTATGGCAGTACATATTAAGGAGATTGACAGATTATGAAGATAATAGTCGGACTTGGAAATCCGGGAGTAAAATATGCAGGTACGAGGCATAATATAGGCTTTTCGGTTATAGATGAGATGGCAGAAAAATATAATATATCACTTAGTGAAAAAAAGCATAAAGCTGTATTAGGCAAGGGGATAATAGAAGGAGAAAAAGTTATATTGGCAATGCCACAGACTTTTATGAATTTGAGTGGTGAAAGTGTCAGAGAACTTGTTGATTATTATAAATGTGAACCTTCGGATGTTATTGTTATATATGATGATATTGACCTTGATGTAGGAAGACTTCGTATCAGGGAAAAGGGGAGTGCCGGAGGACATAATGGTATGAAAAATATTATTTTGCATATAGGAAGTCAGGAGTTTGCAAGAGTAAGAGTCGGCGTTGGAGAGAAGCCTAAGAATATGGATCTGGCAGATTATGTTTTGTCACGTTTTAATAAAGAAGATTTGCCAGTGATAAGGGAAAGCTGTACAAAGGCCTGTGAGGCAGTTGCTTTAATTTTGTCTGATGGTACTGCTGCAGCTATGAACAGATTTAATGGAGTTTAATTGCTTTTGTGCAACTGTATGTATTTAGATGGATGTGAGGATTAGTATGAATACGCTTATGGAGAGACTTCGGAAGCTGGATAAATATAATCAGGTTATGGACTATCTGAATAATGATGGCAGCTGCGGTATAATAGGATCTGATGAGACAGACAGAGTATATCTTATGGAGGGGTTTACCGGATCTGAAAATGTAAGACTTGTTATAACGTATGATGATAAAAGAGCTAATCAGCTTTATGAGGATTTCAGGTTCTATGATAAAAATGTATATATATATCCTTCAAAAGATATTTTGTTTTTTAGTGCAGATATACATGGCAATTCAATTTCCAGAAGACGTATGGAAATATTCCGCAGACTTATATGCGGATTGCCATGTACAATTATACTTACTGTAGATGCGTTACTTGATAAGATACCGGAGCTTTCATATATTGAGAAGAATATTATAAAACTGCATACTTCTGATCAGATAGATATGGATAAGCTTAAGGAGCACCTTGTGGAACTTGGGTATGAGAAAACTGACAGCGTAGACGGAGTTGGGCAGTTTGCCATAAGAGGAGGTATTCTTGATATATTTCCGCTTACAGAAGAATGTCCATATAGAATAGAACTGTGGGATACGGAGATAGATACAATCAGAAGCTTTGATGTAGAAAGCCAGAGGTCTATTGAAAATGTAGAGGCACTTGATATATATCCTGCAAGTGAGATGGTGCTTTCAAAACGGCGTATTACAGAAGGCATTAAAAAAATTGATGCAGAGAAGAAGAAATATGCGGCACAGCTGAAGGCTGACTTTAAAACGGAAGCATATGCAAGACTTAACAGAGAGATAGAAAGCCTTAGGGAGCAGCTTTCGGAATTTAATGCGTCAGCAAGTGTAGATGGATATGTTGATTACTTTTATAGCAAGACTGTATCGCTTTTAGACTGCCTTCCGGATAATGCATTTGTTATAGTAGATGAGCCTCAAAAGGTTTCTTCTAAAGGACGTGAATATTATGACAGTTTTTTGGAAAGTATGAAAAGCAGGCTTGAGGGAGGTTATATATTGCCCGGACAGTTAAATCTGCTTTTCAGTTTTGATTATATTGTGAATGCAATGCAATGCTACAGATTTCTTACATTTTCCATATTACCGCAGTCTGATGGCTGTATTAAAGAGAAACACAGGATTGAATTTGAGAGCAGATCGGTAGTTTCATATAAGAATAACTTTGATATGCTTATCTCTGATATAGAAAAATGGAAAAATAAGAACTATAGGATAATTCTTGTATCACCTTCTGCGACTAGAGCCAAAAGACTGGCAGACAATCTTATGAACAATAATGTTACATGTTTCTACTCTGAATATGCGGACCGGGCGTTGGCAGACAGGGAAATGATGGTAACGACCGGAAGGTTGAGAGCCGGATTTGAATTTGCAGAGCTTAAGCTGGCTGTTATAAGCGAAGGAGATATATTTACTGCCAGAAGCAGCAGGAAAAAGAGTAAGCTTAAAAGCCGGTATGCTGGTGAAGTAGTAAAAAGCTTTGAAGATATAAGCGTAGGTGACTATGTAATTCATGAAAAATATGGTGTCGGCATATACAGAGGAATAGAAAAGGTTGAAGTAGATCATGTACTAAAGGATTATATAACAATAGAGTACGCAGATGGAGGAAAATTATATGTTCTTGCATCTGAAACAGATAATATACAAAAATTCTCTGATAAAGAGTCAAGGAGACCAAAAATAAATAAACTGGGCACAGGAGATTGGGAGAAAACAAGAAAACGTGTCCAGGGGCATGTTGCATCTATTGCAAAGGATTTAGTTGAACTTTATGCAAAACGTCAGTCACAGCAAGGTTTTCAATATTCCCCTGATTCTGTATGGCAGAGGGAATTTGAAGAAATGTTTCCGTATGAAGAAACAGAGGATCAGCTTAGGGCAATTGCTGAAACAAAGAAAGATATGGAAAGCAGCAAAATAATGGACAGACTGATATGCGGTGATGTCGGGTATGGTAAGACGGAGATTGCTATCAGGGCAGCCTTTAAAGCAGTAGGTGACAGCAGGCAGGTAGCTTATCTTGTACCTACAACCATATTGGCTGAACAGCACTACAATACATTTAAAGAAAGAATGAAGGATTTTCCGGTAGAGGTGCGATTGTTGTGCAGATTCTGCAGTGCAAAAGAAATAAAAGATACTATACGTGATTTGAAGGCTGGCAGGGTGGATATAGTAATAGGCACTCACAGACTGCTGTCTAAGGATGTAGAATTCAAAAATCTCGGATTACTTATTATAGATGAAGAACAACGTTTTGGAGTAACACATAAGGAGAAGATAAAGCAGCTTAAGACAAATGTAGATGTACTGACACTTACGGCAACACCTATACCCAGAACACTTCATATGAGTCTCATAGGTATTCGTGATATGAGTGTGCTTGAAGAGGCTCCGGTTGACAGACGCGCTATTCAGACGTATGTGCTTGAACATGATTATGAGCTTGTAAGAGAAGCAATAAGACGTGAACTTGCACGAAATGGTCAGGTATACTATGTATATAACAGAGTAAATAATATAGATGAAATAACGAGAGAGCTCATTCAGGTTGTTCCTGAGGCACGTATTGAATATGCCCATGGTCAGATGAACGAGCGACAGCTTGAGGATATTATGTATCGTTTCATAAACCATGAAATAGATGTGCTTGTATGTACAACTATTATAGAAACAGGACTCGATATTCCGAATGCAAATACAATGATTATACATGATGCAGACCGCTTTGGTCTGGCGCAGCTATATCAGTTGCGAGGAAGGGTTGGACGTTCAGATAAAGCTGCATATGCATTCCTTACCTATAAGCGGGATAAGCTTATAAAAGAAACTGCAGAGAAGCGCCTTAAGGCTATACGGGAATTTACAGATCTTGGCTCGGGTATAAAGGTTTCCATGAAAGATTTGGAGATAAGAGGTGCCGGAAATATACTGGGGGCGGACCAGTCAGGTCATATGGAGTCAGTAGGGTATGACCTTTATTGCAAGATGCTGAATGATGCAGTCAGAACATTAAAGGGTGAGAAGGTGGAAGAACGCTTCGAGACAACTGTACAGCTTCCTTTTGACGCATATATTCCGGCAGATTATGTGAAAAATGAATTTGTGAAGCTGGATTTATATAAACGTATATCGCAGATAGATGGGCATGAAGCTTATGAGGACCTGATTGATGAAATGACGGACCGGTTTGGCGATATGCCTAAGGAAGTAATAGGACTTATGGATATTTCATTACTTAGAGCAAATGCAAATAAATGTTATATTACAAGCATTACTTTAAATGGCAGTGAATTACGAATAGGTATGTATGGAAATGCCAGAATAAATACAGACGATATAGATGGTATGCTTAAGCAATATAATGGAAAGATGAGATTTGAGGTTGGAAAAACACCTTATTTTATCTTGAAGGCAGGTCATCTTGGGGAAAAAGATATATGGCAGATGGTTAAAACTGTAGTTAAGGATATTTCCTCGCTTGTAATTAATGAGTAATGGAGATAAAATACTATTGGTTATAGGATATATTACATCTGTTACAGATGGAGGGAAATACATTGAAAAAAATTATATATATATTTTGCGTACTGCTTATTATGGGTATATTTACAGGTTGTGGCAGCAGGGAAACTGATGAAAATGAAAAGTATATAGTATTCAGATATAATGATCAAGATATATATCTGGATGAGGTATATATATATGCAAGAACTACTATAGAGGAGTATGAGCAGAAGTATGGAAATAAGATATGGGGCGAAAATATTGTAACTGATGATGGCCTGGAGATGAATGTTGAGGATACGGCAAGAAAAGAAGTAATTGCAAATATTGTAAAGACAAAAACACTTATCACAAAGGCAGATGGTTATGGAATAAGCCTTTCGGAGCGGGAGATAAAAGAACAGGAAGCTGCTGCGGATGAATTTTATAATATGTTGACTGACGAACAGATAGCAGAGGTTGGAATGGAGCGTGAAACTGTTGTAAGAGTTCTGAAAGAAAATCTGCTTGCTGAAAAGGTGTATGAGTATGTGATGCGTGACAGTAATACGGAAGTATCGGATGAGCAGGCGCGCATGACTACATTCTATGATATGTTTTTTGAATGTTATAGTGAGGATCGTTTTGGAAATGTAGTTGTATATTCAGCAGACAGAATAAGTGAGCAAAAGGAAAAAGCAGAGAGCGCATATGCGAGTATAGTGGCGGAACAGGATAATCCGGATCTTAATATTGCGTTTTTGGGATACACATATGATTTGAAATATGCAGGAAGCCATACAATGAGTAAAGAAGAAATAATAAATACCTATGGTCAGGAAACACTTGATATTTTGTATGGCATGCAGGATGGCGAAATATCTCCGGTTGTAGAAACTGAATATGGATATCATATATTCCAGATGACAGCGCTTACTGATAAGACAGCTACGGCGGAGAATAAAGAAAAATTGACAGAAGAAGCAAATCAGTCATATTATGCAAATCTCATTACTGCATGGACTGCTGAATTGGACAAGGGGTACAGTTACAGCAAGAGAGTCAATAATGAGATTTACGATAAAATTATTTTTGAATAAAAGATAAATGAAATTCTATTTTGTGCCGGTGGAACCAAAACCTCCGGCACCTCTTGTTGTATCACTTAACTCATCGGTTTCATTAAATACAGCTGTTATATAAGGTGTTATGACGAGCTGTGCTATACGCTCGTTTGGTTCTATAGATACAGGAGCAGTTCCGTGATTGTGAAGAGCAACCATGATTTCACCTCGATAATCTGCATCTATTACACCTACTTTATTTGCGGGAGCAAGACCTTTTTTGGAAGCAAGACCGCTTCTTGCATATATAAGACCTGCATAGCCGTTAGGAATCTCTAATGCAATTCCGGTATGGACAAGAATCGTCTGTCCGGGTTCAAATGTGATTGCATTGTCTATGCATGCATAGAGGTCGGCCCCTGCGGCATATTCGCTGCCATATGTTGGTATAGTTGCATTTTTATTAAGTTTCTTTATGTTTATATTGCAAGAAGTCATATTAAAAAAATCTTCCTTTCTCATCCCATAGTATGATATTGCCTGAAGCAAGTGATTTTGGCACATCTATTATTCGCTGATTGGCAGAACCCTTAAATCGAAGGCTGAGGCTTTTCTCTTCTTCGATAAATTCACCATCTACTATTACATCAAGATAACTCAAAAGAGTAGGAGTGAAATCCCATTGATGTACCATCTTTCCAAGTATGTCTTTTTCAAAATCATAACCTGTATAGCACCATATAGTTTTGTCCGGATATGTCTCTTTGTATTTTTTTACAAGAGGAAGTATGCCTTGCTGGTTTACAAATTCCAGTGGCTCTCCGCCTAAAAGTGAAAGACCGGCTATATGGTCTGCATCTGAGTTTTTGATTATATAATCTATTTCGTTGTCAGTAAATGGTTTTCCATAATTGAAATCCCAGGTTTCCGGATTGAAACAGTTTTTGCAATGGTGTGTACAGCCTGATACAAATAATGATATACGAATACCTACACCATTTGCAACATCACACAATTTGATATCTGCGTAATTCATAAATACCTCCATAAAATAAGTATGGCCTGCCTTGCCCTCTACGACATGCAGACCATACAAATTGAAATTATTAATGCACATATTTAGTAGCAGATAATTTCTATTTACCATTATTAAAAGATTTAAAAATAGTAGTTGTTACTATTTGCATTTATAATATACTATTCGCATAAAAAATGCAAGCTTTTTTTGAAAAAATCTGCTCCGACTTATGACCGGCAGGGTAGATGTTACAGGTGTAATACTCTTGAAGCAAGTTCCTTTGTCTTGCCGACATTCCAGAAGTTTTCTCCCAGGTAACCACACGTTCTTCTTGTTACATTCATTTTGGCATGGTCTTTATTTCCACACTGCGGACATTCCCATTCACCGTCATCATTTATAATTATTTCTCCATCGTAGCCGCATATATGACAGTAGTCAGATTTTGTATTAAATTCGGCATACTGGATATTATCATATATGTATCTTACGACCTCAGCTAAAGCATCAAGGTTGTTGCGCATATTTGGTATTTCAACATATGAGATAGCGCCGCCGGAAGAGATTGTCTGAAACTGGCTTTCAAATCGGAACTTGCTGAAAGCATCAATCTTTTCCCGCACATCCACATGATATGAGTTAGTATAATAGCCCTTATCGGTAACATTTTCAATTGTACCGAAACGTTCCTTGTCAATACGTGCAAAACGATAACAAAGACTTTCGGCAGGTGTTCCGTACAAGCCGAAACCAAGACCTGTATCTGCCTTCCACTTATCGCATGCTGCACGAAGATGCTTCATAACTCTAAGAGCAAATTCTTCGCCAACAGGATCAGTATGGCTTACACCTTTCATTAGTATGGTTGTCTCGTATATACCGATATAACCAAGCGAAATAGTAGAATAGCCATTGTGGAGAAGAGGATCGATTACTTCACCCTTCTTAAGTCTTGCAATAGCACCATATTGCCAATGAACCGGGCTGACATCAGAAGTTGTACCTTCTAATGCTCTGTGACGGCACATAAGTGCGTCATAGCAAAGCTGCAGTCTCTCGTCAAGAAGTGACCAGAATTTGTCTTCATCGCCTTTGGCAAGTATACCTATCTGAGGAAGATTGATGCTGACAACGCCCTGATTAAAACGACCTTCCCATTTGTATTCACCATTTTCATCTTTCCAAGGTGAGAGGAAAGAACGACAGCCCATGCATGAAAATACATTTCCTTCATAGTTTTCACGCATTTTTTTGGCTGATATATAATCAGGATACATTCTTTTGGCTGAACATTTGATGGCGAGCTTTGTTATGTAATCATATTTTCCGCCTTTCAGGCAGTTGTGTTCATCAAGTACATATATAAGCTTAGGAAAAGCAGGAGTAACATATACACCCACTTCATTCTTGATTCCCTCAAGTCTCTGACGAAGAATTTCTTCTATAATCATGGCATTTTCTTCGACATATTCATCATCCGGTCTGAGATTAAGGAAAAGCGTTACAAATGGCGACTGACCATTTGTAGTCATCAAAGTATTTATCTGATACTGTATAGTCTGAACGCCTGACCGAAGTTCGTCCTTAAGGCGTTCATTAATAAGAACATTAAGCAATTCCGGATCTAATTTGTCTCCAAAACTTTTTTTGTATCTGGCTTCGTATTTTTCACGGCTCTTTCTCAAATATTTGCCAAGATGCCTTACGTCAACTGACTGACCGCCATACTGGCTTGAAGCAACGGAAGCAATAATCTGTGTGACAATGGTACAGGCAACCTGAAAACTCTTTGGGCTTTCGATAAGCTTTCCGTTCATAACAGTTCCGTTATCAAGCATATCTCCTATATTGATAAGGCAACAGTTGAATATAGGCTGCAGAAAATAGTCTGCATCATGGAAGTGAATAGCGCCCTCTTCATGAGCTTTTGAAATTTTCTCAGGAAGAAGCAGACGTTTGGTAAGATCCTTTGAAACTTCCCCGGCTATGAGGTCACGCTGCGTAGATGCAACAGTAGCATTTTTGTTGGAATTCTCCTCCATGACATCTTTGTTTCTATTTTGGATAAGACTAAGGATAGAGTCATCGGTGGTGTTTGCTTTTCTTATAAGCTCACGACTATATCTGTAGATAATGTAAGTTTTTGCAAGAACAAACTTACCATCGGCCATGAGACTCTGCTCTATAATATCCTGTATGTCTTCAACTAACATTCTCTTTCTGTTTTTTGCTTCGATACCGCTTACAATTTCTTCGATTTTGTCATCACTAATTTTCTCAGAAGGCTCTACTTCAGCATTTGCCTTTTGGATAGCAATAATAATTTTGCTTCTGTCGAAGGAAACGGCACGACCATCTCTTTTGATTACCTGCATTTTTTATCTCCTCTATATAACCCCTTGAATATTAAAATTACAATCAGAAAACACCTGATATTGATGGAAAACGGCTAAAAAACCAAAAAAAATTAACGATTTTATAACCAATATGGCTTCAAACCGTTCACACAAACAGAGCGTTGCCTGACAGATACATATTATAGCACCAGCTATTGCGTTTGTCTATAACGGAACACAAAATATTGTAAAAACTTTTTTGGAAATACAAGATGTTGAGCTGGTTTAGAAAAAGTGACAGATTTCAGAAATTGTGTTAAAAATGGCATTTCAAATTTGAAACGCTGATTTGGCTTTGTGAAATAATAATGAATTAGATAAAAAAACTTTATTTTTGTATCGAAATGTGATATAACCCTAAAATAGGTGTATTATATATTAATAAATGAGGTAATGATTATGAAAAAATTTGGAAGAACATTAATAGTTGGAGCTGTACTTGTTATGGGAATGTCGCTTATGACAGGTTGCGGTGATGATAAAAAGGAAAAAGGAAATTTGTCGGATTCTTCAACAACGAATGCAGGAAACGCAACTCCTTCCGATGCAGATACATCAAATATGAGCATTGATGAGTATATTGAACATTATGGAAAGGATGTCACTCTTGGAGAATACAAAGGAATTAAATATTCATATGAGCCTGTTCAGGTTACAGATGAGGAGGTACAGGCAGAAGTTCAGAATTTTGTATCGTCATTAACAACTTATAATGAAGATAAGGAAAGTGAAGCAAAAACAGGTGATACGGTAAATATCGATTTTGTAGGTTCTGTTGATGGTGTTGAATTTGAGGGTGGAAATACTCAGGGTGCAGGTTATGACCTTGTGCTTGGTTCAGGTTCATTTATTGATGATTTTGAGGATCAGATAGTAGGACATAAGCCGGGTGATACCTTTGATGTTACTGTTACATTTCCGGAGAATTATGGAAAAGATGAATTGAATGGAAAAGATGCTGTATTTGTTACAACACTTAATTATATAAAGGTGCCTGTTGAAGCTGAATATAGTGACGAACTTGTTAAAGAAAACACTGATTATAGCAATATGGCAGATTATGAGAAGTCTGTGAGGGATAAACTTCAGGCAAGTAATGATGCAAACGCCTGGTCAAGTGCGCAGAATACGGTAATGGTGAATGCCATTAATAATGCAGTAATTGATAATGTTTCGGAGACTGAGGTTGCTGCTGAAGCG
>JBJEMQ010000375.1:0-5070 GCA_051879755.1 Coprococcus sp.
GAAGGTCTGATAAAACGTGTTTCATGTGATATAAAGCCTGTTACAGGAAGCCATGCATCATATCTTTTTTCTGTATCACCTACAGCATATACCCTGACACGCCAAAGACCATTCGGTGGTTCAAAAAACCTCATCATAATAAGCTCCTGTCCGGAGCTGTCCTCAACAAGAAAGTAGTCAACAAATATCTCGCCACCGCCAAATATTGGTTTTATCCGTTCGCTTCTATCGAATCTCGGAGGTATTCTTTCTATGTATTCTCCTCCGGGTATTTCCAATGCTACCGAATATATATTTGGCACCTGTCCCCATATTTCCAACGTAAAACTATCATTATTGGTTACATTTATTTCAACAATATCATAGCTTTCATTCTCTGCAACTATTCCTGCAAAATGATGCCCTGCAACGCCCTCATTTCCTGCTGCAACAGAAACTGCTATACCGGGCTTCATTCCCATATTATTTATATAAGTCTCAAGAGCACTTGAGCCTGTATGACTTCCACTATTGGTTCCAAGTCCTATCAATAATGAAACCTGCGTTTTGTACTGATATACTATCTGCAATATATATGCTATTCCCAACATAATATCATTTTCTGCATATGCATCAGCTTCTGCCGGTATTCCATACAACTTTCTGATATTTTGTTTTGCTTCCTTAAGCTTTACAACAACTATTCCTGCCTCCGGGGCAACACCTGTATATTCATCTGTTCTCCCACCTGCCGCTATACCGGCAAGAAATGTACCATGCCCTGTATTATCTTTAAGAATCTGTTCCCCACTTTCTATCGCAGCCTGTATCTCCTCTTTACTATACTCCCTGCCATAGTTATATCTGGCTGTCCCAGTATACTCCGCTGACTGGTCCCATGCCGCAAGTATTCTTGTTTCTCCTGCAAAAGTCCTAAATAAACTATTATTTATATCAATACCTGTATCTATTATGCCTATTATGGCATTTTTTCCTGTAAGCCCAAGTACATTTTCCCTCTGTACATTGATTACACCTGTGGCTTCCATACTGCTTGTATCCATAAGTCCATATACCTTTGGAAATAAATTATATGCCAGTCTTGAAAAACTCTCCATATAATCATCCGGCTTGCTTCTATATGCCACAGCATACCGGTCATCTATAATAGTAAGACAAACCCCTTTATAGAAATTCATTAGTGCCTCTCTGTCTCCGTTATATTCTACTATGAAATCAACATATTCTTCACTTGTTATAGCTTCAGAGCAGTCCATATAAGCCTCACATTCAGTCAGACATCCATAATATATATGCAGTACAGCATGCCCACATTCCAACATAATTTCCTAAATTTTCTACATGAACCACCATTTTTTCTTCTTACCTTCAGCTATAGAATTATGTCATAAGCATTCTGCGTTATCAAAGAAAACACATCTGCTGCCTCCTGCGTATTATATGTCAAATCAAAAAAACAGGACAGATAACATTATCCTGATATCATTATAGGGATAACATCATCTGCCCTGTTTTTCACAAACTTCTCTGCATTCATCTTTTCAAATTCTGTTGCGGATATTTCGCATCAAATCATAAAGATTACAGACAATAACTATTTTGTTTTCTTATTTTCATCAATATATTCTTCTATCTGGGTCTTTAATATATCATACTGGCATGGACCTGTCTCAAGAACTACAGTATTGAATTCCTTTACATCAAATTCGCTGCCAAGCTGTTTCTCAGCATAATCGTAAAGCTCTTTAAGTTCATAGTAACCGGTTGAATAGCTCTGGTATACAGCAGGGTCTCCTACCATCGTATAGTAAAGCTCCTCTGCCGCACTTCCATCGAAACCATTCTCATCCATATAATCAGCAGTATCCTGGATTGACCATCCTTCATAATTAATACCAAGATCTATTCTTCCCATTACGAGATAGCTTATTTCATCATTAAGTTTGTATACGGTTGCCAGTGTCTTTGCATATGGTTCAGCTTCTTCGTCAAATTCATAATAATCTACTGCATCATAGCACGCATACATTGCCCATCCCTCCATATAACCAAGGAAGTTATATAATGTTCTTACAGGCTCAGGATTAGTTGACATAAAATATGCATTTTGAAGCATATGTCCAGGATATCCTTCATGTGCAAGCGTAGTCCACATTCCGTCAGCATGAGCTCCATTTACACGAATCAGATTATTATCCTGATCATCATATGCAGGAGACATATAATATGCCAATGTGCTATCCATAATTGTTTCCAGGCTTTTGTCAAGATAATCTGCCTTATACTGTATTTTATCGAAATCAGGATAATGCTCTGTAGCAACTTCCATCAGTTTGTCTATTACCTCAGTAGCAGTCATATTATCTGCTGCTGAAAACAAATCGTCATAATGCTCTGAAAAATATTCATATGCACTCATATCAGACATAAGTGTCATATATAACTCTGTCATTAATGCCTGATACTGTGAATCCAGCATATCTATAACCTCTTCAGGTGTCTTTGAGGTTCCTGTAAAATGTTTCAGAAGATATACATAATAATCCTTACCGCCTTCATAATTGCATATACCTTCGTCATTTTTTCCTGTTCCTTTAAGCTCTTCCATGCATTTCTTTGTATCCTCATATGCAGGTATCAGGGAATTAAGCACAGCTTCCTTATTTTGTTTCTTAAACTCAGTTTTTTCATCATCTGTAAGGAAATCAAGTGCATCTATATTTGTATCAAATACAGAAATCATGAAATGATTATCCTTATCTTCTATAAAATCATTACATTGTTCTATTACCTGATCGCAGACACCATCACTCATGAAATATCCTTTTTCAGATTTTGTTTTTTCAAATTCAATACACTTTCCAAAATAATCCCTTGTCATATTAATAAGCTGGATATATCTTTCTACATCACCCTTATCATCAAATCTGTAATCAGTAAAATTTGTTGGCAGATTTGCCTGTATGCCCCTCATAGGAGCAAATGGTTCATACAGATAAATATTCAGATATGACAACTCCTCAGTTTCAAAATATTCATATATTATGTCATACGTAAGCTGCTGATTCTCAGTGAGGTCATTCCTGTTAAATGCCTTAAGGTCATTAAACCACTGATCAAATTCTGCTTTATCTTTGGCAATTCCTTCTTCTGACATATCAAAATCACCAAGAGTAACTTCCGGCTCCTCAAGACCCATTGACGCACCATCTTTTACAGAGTAATTATATGACAAAGTATCTTCTGTCACACACTCCTTATAATAATCATCCAGATACTGTTCAAACTCTTTCTGCACATCACTGTACTTATCAGGATCATCCTTCTTATTACCATTTTCACCGCCAAACATATGTGAACTACAGGCTGTAAACGAAAACAGCATAGCTACACATGTAAAAGTTGCTACCACTTTCTTACATTTTGCTTTCAAATTCATTTTCAACATTATTTGCTCCTTCTTAATCATTACTTTATACCAGGTCAAGCTAAACTGATTAAAGAGATGATATCAGTTTTTTTATCTGATATCAAGTATTCCATATATTAACTATTATAAAACTCCTATACCATCCAATACTATTTTTATTCCAATAAGTATAAGAATAATACCACCAACAAGCTCTGCCTTAGATTTATATTTTGAGCCAAATATACTTCCTATCTTAACACCTATAGCTGAACATATAAATGTTACGCACCCTATAAATAAGACAGCCCATATAATATTTACTTTAAGAAATGCAAATGAAACACCTACTGCAAGAGCATCAATACTTGTGGCTATTGCCAAAAGAAACATCACCTTAAATGTCATACTGCTGTCCATTTCTTCAGCCTTATCCAAAGACTCCTTTATCATATTTCCACCAATAAACAGCAACAATACAAAAGCAATCCAATGCGCACATTTTGTTACAAGGTCAGCAAAAAAGCTTCCCAGAAAATAACCTATGGCAGGCATAAGAGCCTGAAATCCACCGAACCATGCACCGGCTATAACCATATGTTTTATTTTTATCTTACCCAAAGATAAACCCTTGCATATGGATACTGCAAATGCATCCATTGACAAACCTACCGCCAGAATAAATAGCTCTGCAATACTCATAATTAATCTCCCTTGTATAATAATTTTCAGATACATTGTTCCAAAGTCTCTTTTTTATTAACAGAATTATCAAAAGAATTTTCCGGTTAAATTAAAAAAAGAGACTTTTAGGAACAGCACTATTGCCGTCCAAAAGTCTCATCATTTACAGTAATACCAGATGCCGTCGCATCATTATGTTGATATTACAACATACTTCCGTATGTTGACTACTCCCTAAATGAACTATGCCATTGTATCATACTGATAATTTTTTATCAAGTATAAAGAGAAATATATTTCATAATCATTCATTTTTCTCAAGTACCTCGGTAGCACTTGCCTCTAATGCCGCAACTCCGCGAAGTTCAATAACAGGACTGCCTTTTCCTCTTATATAATCTCCTGTTATAGTTACTCTTCCTATACTGTCATCTCGTGGTATCTGATACATAATATCCAGCATAAATTTTTCGATAATGGCTCTTAATGCTCTTGCACCGGTTTTCTTCTTCGAAGCCTCTTCCGCAATAGCCTCATATGCAGTATCATCAAATCTAAGGTCCACCTCATCTAAAGCAAGCAGCTTCTTATATTGCTTAAGTATAGCATTCTTTGGCTCTTTAAGAATTTTTATATACATATCTTTATCAAGTGCATCTAATGTAAATAATACAGGTAATCTGCCTAAAAATTCAGGTATCATACCAAATTCTCTCAAGTCGTCATTTGTTACCTCCCTAAGAAGATTCGGCTCATCATCATACTTATCTTTTAAGTCTGCTCTGAAACCAATAGATGCCTGCTTATTTATTCTTGATTTTATTATATTCTCAATATCAGGGAATGCTCCACCACATATAAATAATATATTCTTTGTATTTATAGTAGTAAGAGGCACCATCGCATTCTTGCTTCCCGAACCAACAGGAACTTCTACCTCAGCCCCCTCAAGCAACTTAAGCAATCCCTGCTGAACA
>JBJEMQ010000376.1:0-5042 GCA_051879755.1 Coprococcus sp.
TTTTAATTTGCGTGAAAATGGAGAAAAAAGAAGCATAGAAAGTTACGATTCACAACATATGAAAAAGAAAAGAAATCCGTCAGTAAAACGGACTGTAATAATTACTGTAACAGGGAATTAAAGAAAGAATATGAGTGGCTGAAAGATGTGGATAAGTTCGCCCTGACAAATGCTATTTACAATATGGATGCGGCATATCAAAAGTTCTTTAAGGAACATGCGGGATATCCGAAATTCAAGAGCAAACATGATAACCATAAATCTTATACAACAAACTTCACAAATGGAAATGTCGCAGTAGATTTTGAGACAGGGAAGATAAAATTGCCCAAACTAAGGACAGTAAAAGCAAAACTGCACAGACAATTTGAGGGAGAAATAAAATCCGCTACAGTTTCACAGGTGCCAAGTGGAAAATATTATGTATCCATACTTGTGGAAACAGAGCATACCGCCATGCCAAAAGAAAATGGGCAGGTAGGATTAGACTTAGGGATTAAGAATCTGTGTATAACATCAGACGGACGGAAATATGATAATCCCAAAATACTGGAAAAACAGGAAAGGAAACTGAAAAAGCTGCAAAGAAAGTTAGCACATAAAGAAAAAAGAAGTAAAAATTACTATAAAACAAGGAAACAGATAGGGTTATGCCATGAGAAGATAAGAAATACCAGAAAAGATTATCTGCATAAGATATCCCATGAGATTATCAGCGAAAACCAAGTGATAGTTACTGAGAATCTGCAGATAAAAAACATGGTAAAAAACCATCATCTGGCAAAATCCATATCGGACGTATCATGGTACGAGCTGACAAGGCAATTAGAGTATAAAGCAAAATGGAACAAAAGAGAATATGTTAAAATAGACATGTTCTATGCCAGCAGCCAGTTATGCTCAGCCTGTGGTTATCAAAATGCAGATACAAAAGATTTGTCAGTGAGGATGTGGATATGCCCGAAATGTGGAGCAGAACATGACAGGGATATAAACGCAGCAAAAAATATATTAGCAGAAGGATTAAGAAAAATAGCATAAAGAAATATATAGGGCAGGGACTGCCCGAATAAACGCCTGTGGAGATAGTAGGTTACGAGGTCGATGAAGCAGGAAGCCCATTGGCTTTAGACAATGGGTAGTTCACCTAATAGAATTTTACTTATCTTGCTAAATATCATTCATAAGAATTAGCATATCACAAACCTACAATTATTTTACTAAAAAGGCGTTCTCAATTTAAGTTTTATGCCAGTTATCAGTTGACAGCTCCTCCTGATTTGTAAGCAGGCGTAAAATTGGGGAAAATTCTTAACGACACACTTTAAAATAGAAAATGGTGCGTCTCGCTTGAGTCGCACCATTTTCTACATTAACAACAAAAGAAAAAAATTATTTTACTTGAACAACTGTGTTTAGTATAGAACACAATTATGAACAAAATATGACTATTTTTCCAATGTTCTGTTAATTTATATGAAATATTATTTAACTTCCGGAAGATTTTTGCTCCCATACAGTTATCATTATCCGTTAATACACAAATACAACTGCAAATCTGTTTATTTTACAGACTCTAATATCGCAAGAACATCTTTTTCATTAAGAAGGCGATATGCACGTTCTGATATTCCGCTCGTTCTTACTGCCTCATAAGCCATTTCCTCAAATTTGGATTCATCAATTCCTACTTCTGATAAAGTCGACGGCATGCCAAGTTTCTTAAAATATTCTTCTGTTTTTTCTATTCCTGATGTAGCTGCACTATATTTATCTGCATCATTAATGTCCCAGACATTTTTTGCATACATTGCAAATCTGTCAACAGTTTCATCACATAGCACATATCTCATCCATGCAGGTGTCAGTATGGCAAGTCCAACGCCATGCGTAATGTCATAATAAGCAGAAAGCACATGCTCTATCGGATGAACAGACCATGCTCCTCCCTTTCCTACCGTAAGCAGATGATTAAGCCCAATAGTACTTGCCCACATAAGATTAGAACGGGCTTCATAATTCTCCGGCTCTTCTAATGCCATAAGTCCATAATGAAAACATGTCTTCAAAACGCTTTCTGCCATTCTGTCAGTAAGAAATGCTCCATCATTTGGCTGAAAATACTGTTCAAAAACATGTGAAATAATATCAACAGTTCCTGCAGCAGTCTGACTTGAAGGCAATGTATACAGATATTCCGGGTCACATATTGATATTGTCGGATATAGAATTGGTCCGGCAATCTCCAGCTTCTCATGAGTTTCTTCGTTACTTATTACAGCACCACTATTCATCTCTGAACCTGTAGCGCATATTGTAAGCACTACTGCAATAGGAAGCGCTTTTGTCATTTTACTTCTGTCTAGTACAAGCTCCCATGGGTCTCCATCATAATACGCCCCACATGCAATATGCTTTGATGCATCTACGCAGCTTCCACCGCCAACAGCTAATACTATATCTATATTATTTTTTTTACATAGCTCTACACCTTTTCTGATTGATGATATCTTAGGATTTGGCTCAATTCCCGGCAATTCAACTATGTTATAATCACTAAGCAAATTCATGACTTTATCATAAAGTCCTGTCTTTTTGATGCTTCCTCCGCCATATACCAATAATATATTTTTTCCATATTGGGATAATTCCTGAGGCAGACATTCTATCTGTCCTTTTCCAAATCTAATATCTGTTGGAACATGAAATGTAAAATTGTTCATTCTTGACCTCCATATTTGTACCATAATCAATTTCTCTTTTGTTAATACATATCCGGTTTTTCCCACAAACGAAGCTTTGTTCCAATTCCTAGTTTTTTTGCTTTCTCATAGCATACTTTTCCCCATGCTACATCCTCTACCGGCATACCGCCTACAGAATATATAAATATCTGGTCGTCACTAATTCTTCCCGGCTTATCCCCCGATATAATATCACCAAGATCATACACATCTTCTCTGCTTATTATTCCATCGTGAATCATATCAGTGAATTTTGAACCAATTATATTATTTGCCCCAAAAGACGGATAAGGAAACTCTTCTTCCCATGCTTCATATAAACGCATATTATCCACCACTAACGTGCAGTTATCTCTCATATCAATACTGTCCATATCAAAACAGCTTACTCCGATAATTACTGCTCCCGGCTTTATCCATTCACTTTTTATGTAAGGATAGGCAGACGGGTCTGTACCTCCTGAATTTGCAAATGATATAACGTCAGAATCCCGGACTAATTCTTCGACTGTATCTACCGGTATGACTTTCTTCAGTCCGGGATATCTTTCTTTTACATAATCTACAAATTTTTCTAATGAGCCTTTGCTCCTGCCTTTAACCTTTACCGTATCTATGTCAGGACATGTAGCCATAATAGCCTCTAATGATGTTTTTCCCATTACTCCCGGACCACAGACAGCACATACATTTGCACCCTTTCTTACAAGATACCTGGCACCGACTCCCGGAATTGCTCCTGTTCTGTATGCACTAAGCAGATTCGCACTCATAAGACATAATGGAGCTCCTGTATCCTTATCATTTAACATAACAGTAAGAATCGACCTTGGTAGCCCCTTTTCCTTATTTGCCATATTAGAGCCATACCATTTCATTCCCATGAGATCAAATGGTCCTCCAATATATGCCGGCATTGCCATAAATCTTCTATCATCGCCTTCGTCCTTTGGCATATTAGGAAATGGTGACGAAGCAGGAAATGACACCTGGCTTCCATGAGAATTATGATTTTCGCCACCCATAACATAATCGCCTTTATTCAAACATTTTACGACTTCCTCCATCGCCTCTATACATGCCGGCATATTCTTTACTCCGGCCTTAATCATATCTTCTTCACTCAAAAAAAGAAAGTCAATTGCAACATCACTCATATACTAATCTCCTCTAAAAACAATAAAGCTCAAAAATCTGTTGCCATAAATATTTATAATATGTGTGATAGCTATTACTTCATGTAAGGTTCATCCCACAAATTGAGGGTAGTACCTATACCCATCTCAACAGCTTTCTTATAGCATTCAAATCCCCATGACAGATCCTCTAATGGCATTCCACCAATACTGCACATTACTATTTCGTCTTTATCTGTACGTCCTTCTGAAATACCATTTACTATGTCACACAAATTTATTACCTGCTCCCTTGGTATCTGATTTGCATTTACCAGATGGACAAAATGCATACCCATGATACACCATTCTCTCTTACGTCCAAGTTCATCTACAGTTCCACGGGCAACGAAATTACGCATATACTTTTCATACATTCCATAATTATCCACTACCATTTTTGTTTCCTTAAATCTGTCATATTCCTTTGAAAAATATGTACCCATTGAAAATACCGTAGCACCTTTTTTAAACCAGTCCATCTTAAACTCTTCCATATCCTGCTTAGTTACAGACATAGCTTCACTTACTATATCGGCATCCCGGCATGCTTCTTCAAGAGTCTCGCAGATAATAATATTTTTTACCTGTGGATATTCTTCCTTAATATATTCTTCCATTGCCAAAGCCGTTTTAGAATGTTTAGTACTTCCTTTTATTTTTACGGTATCTATATTATGGAGAACTTCCATATAACATCTAAGAGCACATTTGTTAATTACTCCCGGTCCAATCAGTGAAAGAACCCTTGATTCTTTATTTGCAAGATACTCTGCTGCCATTGCCGGCATTGCACCTGTACGCATGGCACTTAAAAGATTTGCAGACATATATGCAATCGGTGCACCTGTATCAACATCTGAAAGAGTTACCATAAGAATAGACCGTGGCAGTCCAAGTGCAGTATTATGACTGTTTGAACCATAGTATTTCTGTCCGGCAATATGGTATTTTCCACCTATATAAGCAGGCATCGCCATAAATCTCCTGTCAGGGCCATCATCCAGTGGGAAATTTTCAATATCTGATGCTGCAGGGAAATTCATTTGAAGCCCATGCTCATCAGCATTTGGTCCTCCAAGCAGGAAATCCTTTTTGCCAAACAAAGATAATGTTTCTCTCA
>JBJEMQ010000377.1:0-5031 GCA_051879755.1 Coprococcus sp.
CATATCTTTAAGTGCAAGGCCTCCATTTTTTGAAATTGACAAAAGTTCTTCATACTCTTTCATTGAAGAAATCTGTTTAATAAATTTTGACGAAAGACCTGTTGCCTTTTGAATTGTTGCAGCTTCATTTAATGTAAGTCCTCCTTTTGTAGCTTCTCCTAATATAATCAACTCTCCAAAGCCACCTGTAACAGAGCCCATGATAGCGCCAAATTTAAATCCGTCACTGGCTGATAACGCCGTCTGTTTCAAAGTTTCCTTAACATTCTTTGTCTCAAATCCTGTAACAGCCGCTGTAATCACTCCACTTATTCCAGCTGATTGTAGTGCCAAAATAGTTCCAGTTTTAGCCGATAATGCAAATATCGCACTTACTGCTGGCGCACCTAATCCCCCACTCACTGCAGAGATTGTTACACATACAAGTATTACTCCCGCTCCAATTGCAACATTTTTTACAATTTGGTCAAACGTATCATCGTATAATTCATATTCCGCTACTACAGTTTTTCCTTCATCATTACAAGTAAAGACATACTTTTGTTCACCAAATGCTTGTTCAATATCTGTCAATGTATATCCGAAGTAAATATTCGACTTTGAATTATATTCAAGTTCCTCCAAATACTCCTTAGATACATATACTGCTTTTACGTCTTCGACCAAATATTTATCACTATCTATTTCAGCAATAACATCTTGATAAATTGTATTCTCTAAGTAATCACACAACCCTCGATCACTCAAATTATCGAATTCAGGAATTATCTCCTTTTCCGCTATCTCTTCTGTGGACACCATCTGAGAAGTCTCTGACTCTGATGATTCTGTTCCAACATATGAAGTTGATGAACATCCGGTTAAGAGTATACACATAGCCAAAAGAATAGCTACAACCCTTTTACTCATCATCATCATCCCTTTCTTCCCTTATTTCACCAATTATTTTCTTTTTCTTTAATAAAACAAATCCAACCGAAATCACGATTATAACTACAATTGGTGCTATGCATTTGAGATAATCCATAACCCCCCCCGTCGAACTCTCGACTATAATGTTCTTGTTTTCTAACGTTTTTGTAGTTGCTTCAGGAATATCTTCTTGTTTTGTATTTTCTATCACTTCATTTGATGCAAGAGTGATTGTTCCATCATCTTCAATCGTTGCTCCATCACTTAGAAGCTCCTTAATATAATCCAAATCTTTACCTGTTGTAACATAAGCTTTTAACAGCGGATCTGTTCCAACATATATCTTCTTTTCTGTTTCGGCATCTGTATAAAGATTATGGACGGTAATGATATAGACACCTTCATCTTTGAATTCCTCTCCATCAGATGCAGGTTTGTTAAAGCGTGTATCTTCCACTAATGTTCCTTCTGACTCAACATAGTTCTGTTTCTTGACATCAATATTAAGATAACGAGAATTTGCTAAGTCAATATAGAATCCACTCTCTGTAAATGAAGTATTAATAAGCTCTGTTTTCGTAGAAAGATCAAATGGATAAACCATACAATTACCATTTCTGACCGAAAATTTTATTAAAATCTGGTAATGTGTATAATCGTCAAATGGTCTCCAACCCCAGAAATGGAAATTATTATTTTGAATTTCATAATCCAATGCTACTTCATAATCGCCTTCTTCAAAAAACTGAACCTCTGTGTCAGCACCTTTTTCAACACCTGCCAAATAATTTGTGTATGGCTGCAAATATGTAACTTTATTTTGATAATCTGTTTTCTTAATAAGCAATGTTCCATATCCAAAATTAGTTCTTTTTGATTTTGGAATATTAAAGTATTCATCATAACCATTTGTATCTTCTGAAATATGATACTCATCATTTCCATCTAATTCATCAATATCCTGTTGCAAATTAAATGTTAAAGCAATTGTATCACCAACATTCTTCAAAAATACAACATTGCCATCATTATCTGTTGTATTTCTTGTAAATCCACTTATGCAAAACTGACCAAGTTCCCATCCACTATGAACATCCTTTGATTCCATATCCACATCTTTCCCATATCCAGCATCATCTTTCTTTTGCGTTTCTCCCATATAATACTTGTTATCATCAGCTTCAGCATAAATACTATCGTTTGGTACAACTACTCCAAATAATAATGATAAAAGTATTCCATATGCCATAACTTTCTTTTTAAAACAATTATTCTTCATAAGATACCTCTCTTATTTTCATCATTCGTGATAGATAGAATTTATCTAGCAGTAATATTAATATCTCCGTAACATCTCTGTCTTCTAGAAAGATTTTACAAAACAGGGTGTCCAAAAATCCGGACTTACTCCTTCACATACTCCATAATATCTCCATAATCCACATCAAGTGTTTTGCAAATCTTGCCCAACACACCCAATGTCACCTCTTCATCTCTCCGAAGCTTAGTCATTGTATTAGGCGCTATTGCTGCCTGTTTTCTCAGATCAGCCTTACTCATTTTTCTATCCACTAATAACTTCCATAATCTATTATATGATACAGCCATAATGTGCCCTCCATCGTGCATCAAAAACTCACAAAATTTATCAAATATTATAACATACGTATTCTCTATCTTCAAGAAACTTTCGCACAACCTTGCGAGATGTTCAAAGCACTTTCAGGCTCTTTACACCCGTAATGAACCTAAAAAAAGGTACAGTATAAATTATTCTGATGCATGATACCATTTGTATTTCATTTCCGGAATTACTGTCTACATTCTATTCTACACTTTATTAGGCAGTATTCTCCTTGCAGGCATTCCATCCGTCAGAAAAATCTTTCTTAAACCAGCTCGTTTTAGCAGATATTTTTCCTTCCAGTATTTTCCCTTATAGTTGTTTTTAATTGCAGTTATTCCGATATCAGGGATTTAATTGTTTTTATACATTTTGGAATAATAATATGACATCAAGGATTTAATTATTTTCATATCTTGGAATAATAAGATAATATTATGACATACGGGATAAAAATATTTTGTCCCTACATGCTGTCATAAGAAATATAGAAACAATTTGAAAAACCGGGGAAGTAAAATCACTTCCCCAAAATAAAAACTTTAGTAATTCAACTAATAATTTTCAATTATTCGATGATTGTAGCAACTCAACTGTTAATATCACAAATTGTATTATTCTGAATATTTTAAGTGTTGTTTTATTTTTGTAATGGTACATTTTGTGATTATTATATCTATTTCGAAAGTTTTTCAAGTCCAAAATAAGCCCATGGGCTTTTTACCTCCAATTTAAATGAAAGGATTGATAACAATGAAATTGATACACGCAGAATATAACCCGATGCATAACAGCATCGACATTAACCACTATGACGGCTACATCATCCGGATTGACTGCAATCAGGCAGAATCCGAGATACAGACCACTCCTAATTCCCAACGGTGCCTGAATGCCCTGGCAATTGATAATCCACTGGAATACGCCCGGCTTGTTCTGAATGGCGAGATGCAGGCATGGGTGGATGCGGAGGATAGTTTAGAAGCGTTTTAACACATATGCCTCATCTCTCCATGAGATGAGGCATATACATCACTTTTTCTTTGTTATAGCTGTAATCTCCGTCTTAACTACCGCCCTATTCTTAATTGCTGTAGTTATTTCATTATATAGATTCACCGTACTTTCCGGTGTTTCTATCGATACTACTAACGAATACCTAACTTTATTATTATACTTCTTTTGATTGGTTCTTAACTTCCACCATCCCGTAGTAGGATAAACCATAATATAATTACTTTGGCTCAAATCTACTGCAGTCCCTTCCCATATATCAGAATGAATGGAGCCAACATTTCTATTTTGTGAACCTATCAGCCATCTATTGCTATCATTTGAAACTGTACTCTTGTCCTCATCTTCTTCGCGCATAGCTTTACTAATTCTTCTCTTAAACTCTTCCTTAGATTCCGTGGGATTATTCACATCAAAAACTAATCCACAAGATGGATAGCGATATTTATCCTTCCATCCTATTTGCCCAGGACCTGGTTCAATATAATACGATAAAGTCACCCGCATTTTTACCGTTCTTTCACCTAAGTTCTTTAGAATATCTGTTGGCCAAGGAATATCATGCATATGCATTTCATTAGAAGTAGGATTTCCACTACTTTTTTTTATGAAAGGTTGCAATTCATCTTCAATAATTAAATTAACACTATTCTGTGCACTATACACTGCTCGTTCTAAATTCGGAACTCCATATCCGCATACTCGAATCAAATTTCTATAATCATTTTTTGTAGCATGGCTTGCAGGAATAAATGTTTTAAGCATTTCATCCGTCCATGTCGCCGAATGGACCAACAGACCTCTAATCGTCTCAGGCCATAACTGTGGACAATGATGTTGTATGTTAGCAAGCATCCAAGCTGCTTGTGCGGTTGCAGGACTTGTCATATTTGTTGCGATAAGCGATTTTCCCATCACAAAATCTTTGCAAGTTGTAATCATATCCAAATCTTCAATTTCTGAATAACCATTCAAAAAACTTTCAGTTGGGTTATGACCCAGATTGCCACCTTCAAATACTACCTCTGGTTTTATAGGCCATTTTGACTTTTCCCACATAACAGAGGACGATGTAAATGGTGATACACCACCCTTATTGGATACTGGAGAATAATCTGCATATTCTTTTTTGGCTATCACTGTTTTATCAGTATATGCCCCTACTGTAATTGCGTTCCAAGCTTGTCCCGGATTTTCAACAGAATGTAATCGTATGGCTGATAAATGATCACCTAAATCCGCAATTTCTTCTACAGAAGTATTACCTGCCGATATACACATAAGCCTTTTCTTATCATCTGATAATTCTTCACTGGTTCCAGCCAATAATGCATCTATTGCAGCTGACCAAGAGGTAGGCACACCATTTCCCACATTACTCGATTCTGGTGTTGTTATTGCCATACAAAATGTTCTGTTCGCATCTGGATTTTCTGCTTCTGCAATATATGCCGCTTGCCGAGTAACTGCTCCATACAAAT
>JBJEMQ010000378.1:0-5030 GCA_051879755.1 Coprococcus sp.
CTATTCTGCGTGGCAGATGATAAGGATAAGGCACAGTCTGTTATTGATGATGTACTAAAGTAAAAAAGAGATATATTATTATGAAGGCAGAGGTTATCAACGTTGTGTGATAACCTCTGCCTGATTACTAAGATATGCAAGAAAGACGACGATGACTGCCTGTTTGCGGCATAATATATTGTAACAAAAAATGGAAAACAGAGTATTATGGTAATAAATACGCAGCCGATATAATCAGGATAAGGAAAAGAGATTATATTTATATTAGCCTGTATGATTAATTGCATATGTGATATACGAATAATTCGGGTGCTTTTTATATTAGCTGCAGTATATCAGATTATTTGTTTTAGACATCTGATATGCTGCAGTATAAGGAGAAAATAAGTGAGAAGTGGCAAAAATTATGTATACATAGTAAAGTGTAGTGATGGCAGTTATTATACAGGCTGGACTACGAATCTGGAAAAGAGACTTAAGGAGCATAATACCGGAGAACGGGGGGCTAAATATACAAGAGGAAGGCGTCCTGTTACTCTGGTATATTATGAGGAATATGAAACTTCAAATGAAGCTCGAAGCAGGGAGTGGCATATAAAGCAGATGACAAGGAATGAGAAAGAAAAGCTTGTTTTTGGCTTCAGGTAATAAGAGTTTAAAATAAAATATTGTTTCATGAAAGACAATGGGATATAATAATTTCATTGTCTTTTATACTTTTGATTTGGAGGAATACATTTTTCTCTGATACAGTATATATAATCATAAACGTCCTGTTTAGATTGCAGGAATGATCATATGAAAAGCGGCAAAGCTTAAGTGCATTCCGTAGCAGAAATTCAGAGATGTTTTTTGAAAAAATAAAAAGAAAGTTGAGGTATTGATAATTATGTCAAAAGAACTTTGGAAACCTGGAAATATGTTATATCCTGTGCCTGTAGTTATGGTCAGCTGTAAGAGAGAGGGTGAAAAACCAAATATTATTACGGTAGCCTGGGCGGGAACCATTTGCAGTGATCCGGCTATGGTATCGATATCTGTTAGAAAGGAAAGACATTCATATAATATAATAAAAGAAACAGGAGAATTTGTTATAAATCTCGTTACAGATAAGCTTACATATGCTGCTGATTATTGTGGAGTAAAATCGGGAAAAGATATAGATAAGTTCAAGGAAATGAATCTGCATATATCAGAGGGCGTAAATGTTGCTGTGCCAAATATTGCAGAGAGTCCTGTAAGTATAGAGTGCAAGGTAAAGGAGATAATTCCGTTAGGAAGTCATGATATGTTTATAGCAGATGTGGCTGGCGTGCTTGTGGACAGTTCATATATGGATGAAACAGGCAAGTTTAATTTGAACAGTACAGGGCTTGTAGCATATTCACATGGAGAATATTTTGCATTAGGAGAAAAGCTTGGTAAATTCGGTTACTCAGTAAAAAAGAAATAGGAGACGGGATGAAATTTGAGTTAAATGCGTATGGTAAGATAAATCTTGGACTTGATGTATTAAGAAAAAGAGAAGACGGGTATCATGAAGTTAAGATGATTATGCAGACTGTTAAAGTATTTGACAGGCTGACATTTTCAGATATAGAGGAGGACAGGATAGAGTTGTCCTCCAACCTGTCCTTTATTCCTCTTAATCAGGATAATCTGGTGTATAGAGCATGCGAAATGATTCGGAAGGAATATGGAATAGAGAAAGGGGTAAAAATATATCTCGATAAACACATTCCTGTGGCAGCAGGTATGGCAGGAGGAAGCGCTGATGCGGCGGCAGCTTTAATAGGAATGAATAAGTTGTTTGGACTTAAGATATCCCAAAAAAAACTGATGGAGTACGGTGTTAAGCTTGGCGCAGATGTTCCGTATTGCATTATGCGTGGAACGGCACTTTCTGAAGGAATAGGTGAAGTGCTTACAAAACTGCCACCTATGCCGAGGTGTTTTATTCTTATTGCAAAGCCGCCAATAAGCGTATCTACGAAGATGGTATATGAAAATCTTCACGTGGACAGGCTTGCGCATCACCCTGATATAGATGGTATGGTAGATGCATTAAGACTTGGGGATTTGACAGGAATTACTGATAGGATGGAGAATGTCCTTGAAACTGTTACTGTAGCAAGATATCCTGAGATAGAAATTATAAAAAAGGAAATGCTTAACGGAGGAGCATTAAATTCGCTTATGAGTGGAAGCGGACCGACAGTATTCGGAGTATATGACAGCGAAGTTAAAGCTCGTAATACAATGGCAGAACTAAGAAATAAGGAACTTGCGAAGCAGACGTTTGTTGTGTTGCCATTTAATGTAGCATGACAGTACAATAGGGTTGTGAAATTAGAAGGGGGTAAGTAGTGATGGAATTAAAACTTAATATGAATGAATATCTTCCTTTGCGAGAGGTTGTATTTCAGGCCCTAAGAAATGCCATAGTTCAGGGAGAGTATGAACCTGGTGAGCGTCTTATGGAAGTAACTTTGGCAAACAGACTGGGTGTCAGCAGAACTCCGGTCAGAGAAGCTATTCGCATGCTGGAGCTTGAGGGTCTGGTAGTTATGATACCCAGAAGGGGTGCAGAAGTTGCGAGGATAACTGAAAAGGATCTTAAAGATGCGTTGGAGATAAGAATGGCTATTGAGGAACTGGCAGTAGATCTTGCCTGCAAGCGGATAGATGCGGAAGGTAAGAATAAGCTGAAGCTGGCATGTATAAGTTTCAGGGAAGCTATATGTTCCAAATTGGTTCCATCTATAGTAGATGCAGATGTAAAATTTCACGATGTAATATTTGAAGCAACTAATAATCCAAGACTTATAAATCTGGCACAGAATCTGCGTGAACAGGTATACAGATACAGAGTGGAGTATGTAAAAGATTTTGGATATCATGATAAGTTAGTTAGTGAGCATAATGATATAACAAATGCTGTTCTTATGGGTGACTCGGAAAATGCAAGGGAAATAATGAGAAAACATATATATGATCAGGAACAGATTGTAATAAACAGTTTGAAAACAAAGTAGGCCATTTGATACCGGCTTTGTATAAAAATATAAAAAATGGAAATAAATATAAGTAAAAGGATACCGGATTGAAAATTCGGTATCCTTTTTTGCACACTATTACATGATGTGTATCTCACAGTAGAAACACAGAGGTATCCTTGAATTACAGGGTAAAGGGGGGCTTTATGGAGGAAGAAGATAAAATAAGCAAAAAAATATCTGAAAATATCACAAAAGTAAAGACAATATTCGAAGGGTGCAGTGATCTGGTTGAGCGCGAGTTTCGTTTGAATAGAAATGCAAATGGAGCATTTTCAGCAGATAAATCAATATATGTTGTATATATCGATGGCTTGTGTGACAACGAGCTGGTAGAAAGCACTATAATCAAACCTGTAACATGGGAATGGAAAGAAAATGAAACTTGCAATTTGTGGGATGCGATAACTTCATACGAAAGTCAGTCTGCTGACATAAAAGAGGAGAATGATTTTGAAAAAGTGATGTTTTCTGTCTTGAAGGGAGACACAGCTATATTTGTATCCGGTTCAGATAAAGCATTGGTACTTTCGTCCAAAAAACTTCCGGTAAGAGGAATAGAAGAAAGTTCTACAGAAGGTGGATTGAGAGGAGCGAGAGACAGCTTTAATGAGAGTATAAGAACATCGACAGCATTAATCAGACGAAGAATAAAGGATTTAAAACTAAAGGTAAATCAGGCAACAATAGGAGAACGTTCCAGAACAGATTATGCCATCATGTATATAGAAGATTTAGCAGACAAGAAACTTGTAGATGAGGTAAAGAGGCGAATAGATAAATATACGATAGATGCCATATTTGACAGTGGTATGGCTGAACATCTTATGGAGAAAAAGTGGTCCAGGGCATTTCCTGCATTTCAGGCGACTACAAGGCCTGATAAGGCGGCAGCGGCAATTGTAGATGGCAGGGTGGTTATTGTTTTTGATAATTCTCCGGAGGTAATTATAGCACCGGCAACTATAAATACATTGTTTCAAACCTCTGATGATTATTATAACAGATGGCCTGTAGCTACATTTGCAAGAATAATAAGGTATATAGCGGCATTTATAGCGGTAGGCCTGCCGGGTTTTTATATAGCTCTTACCTGTTATCACAGAGAGATAATACCGGACAAGCTGCTTTATGCCATAGCAGATGCCCGGAGTCAATTATCCTTTCCGATAGTTCTTGAAGTACTTATTATGGAACTGCTATTTGAACTATTGCGTGAGGCGGGAATAAGACTTCCCAGTCAGATGGGTAATACTATAGGGGTTGTAGGCGGTCTTATAGTTGGTCAATCAGCAGTAGAAGCAGGAATAGTAAGTACCATGGTAGTAATAGTTGTTGCACTTACTGCAATTGCCTCGTTTGCTATCCCAAATGAAGCTTTTGGCTCTATATTCAGGCTGTTGAAATTTTTTACAATAATAGCTGCAGCTTTTTGGGGATTGTATGGTTATTTTCTTATCATGTTGTCTCTTATTTATGTGTTAGCAAGTATGGATAGTTTTGGAATTCCTTATATGTCACCTGTTGTTACATGTGGCTATGATGAGGTTCAGGGAAAGCGTGATTTCATATTGAGAGAACCCATCAGTAGATTAAAATTTCGTCCCGGCTGGAGTCAGCCCGGGGAGAGACGCAGACTCAAAAGGAAGTGATATGTATGAAAGATGACCTAATGGGGCAATTAACTTTTAAACAGTTTTTTAAGGCTGCTATGTTATTGCTACCTGCTGTTGGAATGTATGTATTTACTATGGTCTTAGGGAAAATGGATAAAAATAATGCTGTTTTGTCACTTTTTCTAATGCTTTTATATGCATTGATTTATGTGATAATACTATATGTTGTATATACAAAAGTGGATTTTGAGTGGTATAAAAAACTTGAAAGTTCCGGACAAAAGATTAAAAAAAGCATTTTATATTCGATTTATGAGGTAAGAATTGCAATACGGCTTGTTATATTGCTTTTTGCCTT
>JBJEMQ010000379.1:0-5013 GCA_051879755.1 Coprococcus sp.
GTTCTTACAATAGACAGTGTAGCTTCTGATATGGATATTACAGCTCATTTCGCAAAGAAGGAGCTTAAGGTTACCATAGGATTTGAAGCAAATGATGAGGAACTTGGAAAAGTTACAGCTGTATATGGAACAGACGAAAAGTCAGAAATCACTTCCGGTGATAGCTTAGCAGCAGGCGGCGATGTAGTATTTACCGCAACACCGGCTGAGGGACAGATGATAGAGGGCTGGTACTCCGATCCTGAGTGTACAATTAAGATAGAAGGTACACAGCTTGAACAGCAGACATACAGTGCATATACTTTGTATGATGATCTTACAGTATATGTTAAATTTGTAGAGATACCTGATTACACAATTCAGACAGGAATAAAGGGTACAGGAACTGCAAATATTACAGCAATTTCAGACGGTGAAAATGTAGATATCGTTTCAGGTAAGATAAAGGTTAAGAGACATAAAGATGTCACAATAACAGTTGAACCTAAGGATATATACAACACAGTTGAATACTGGGTAGTAAATGGTGAAAAGGTTGAAAGTACAGAACTTACATATGAGGTAACAGATATCACAGATGATATGACCGTGTATGCATATATATCGCCAACTCTTGTTGTTGATGTAGTGTTTAAGGATACTGACGAGATAAAGAAATATGACGATATAGATATTAAGGTTGGTTATGCAGGTGAGGATGGTGATACGTCCGGATTTACATCCATAAATGCTGTGAACAATTCTGTTAGAATCGGAAGCGGTAAGGATGTAAGCTTTGAAATCACACCATCTGATGATTACATGATTGGCGCATGGACAGTAAATTATATCAAGGGTGGAAATGTGGTAAAGACAGAGACAGGCGATGACTTTGGATTCACTAACAGAATCCTCCTTGAGGACGTAACAAGCAGTATAGAAGTATATGCAGAGCTGGTTGACAAGGTAGGATACTATGTTCCTGCAGAAGGAAGCTATAACAGCGAAGGACATATGGTTGAAGTCACAGATCAGGCAACCGGAGAAGATTCTGAAAATGAAGATGCAGAAAAGAATGAAAATGAAGCTGCATACATCATATCAGACATGAACATATCTCCTGATAATGTAAGCTTTGTGGATGATAACGGACAGCCAATAACAAATATGGTTCGTAGAAATGGAGATGCCAGCGTTGTAGTTTCACCGGCAGACGGATGGAGAATCAGGTCTATAACCGCAGTCGGAGGTGTAACAGAGGATGCAGAAGAAGAAGCACTTGCTGAAGCTGGTGATTCAGAAAATGTATTTACTGTAGAACCGGTAATAGCAGAGGATGGTATGTCTACTGGTGCATACAAGGTAAGTACAGGAAATGTTACAAAGGATATAGAGTTTGTTGTAGATGTAGTAAGAGTATATGCTGTCAATATAGCAGATACTGAAAACGGTTCTATAAAGATTACAAAAGAGGATGGAACTGAGGTGCATAATGGTGATCTGGTAGATGATGGCACACTTCTTAAGTATACAGCTACACCGGATCAATACTACGACTTTGACAGCTGGACACTTGATGCTGAAGAGCAGACAGAGACAGAATTTGAGAAAACTGTTGACAGCGAACTTACTGTAGGTGCATTATTTAAGGCAAGATATGCCAAGGTAAATATAGCTGCAGTAGAGAATGGTCAAATAACAGTTCAGACAGAACAGGGCAAAAACATTGAAAATGGTTCCCTTGTTCAGGAGGGCACGACTATAGTATGTAAAGCAACACCGGCAGCACACTGTGATTTGTCACGCTGGGATGGTGATGCCAAAGAAAAAACAGGTACTACTATAAAGCTCCTTGTTACAAAGGAGATGAATATCAGTGCGGTATTTGAATTCAGATATGTGAAGGTTACAGTTAAGAAGCCTGTAAACGGAAAGATTGTCATGAAGACTACAGATGGCAAGACCATAAGTAGTGGTTCAACAATTAAGGAAGGTACAGTAATCGTATGTACGGCAAAGGCCTCAAAGGGATGTAAGCTGAAGAACTGGACCGGTAGTATCACAGGTTCACAGACCAAAAAGACATTTGCAGCAAACAAAGACATGACTATAAGTGCTAAATTTGTTGCCAAGATTCCTTCACAGAATACGGCAGGAATAAATAGAAATATTCATGCAAAAATGTCCGGTGGCGCACTTAGTATATCCTGGGGTAAGGTAGATGGTGCAGCTGGTTATGATGTATACGTTAAGCCTTGCTATAAGAGCCCTGATTATACTACATATGTAAAAACAGTAAAGGGCAAAAATAATGTATCAACAACTATAAGAAAAATGGGTAACAATTCGTTTGATAAGTATGATGTTGTTAAGGTACGAGTTAGGGCATACAAGTATGTAAATGGCAAGAAGAAGTATATACAGAGTAGTACAATGTTCCATATTGTTACAAAAAATAATGAATTTACAAACATAAAGAGTATAAAGCTTAGCAAAAAATCTTATACACTTAATGTAAATCAGACTGTAAGATTAAAGCCGACTCTTACCAAGGTAACAGAGAGTAAAGAACTTATAGAAGATTATCATGGACCTAAGTTATACTATTGTTCAACAAATACAAATGTTGCAACAGTTGATTCAAAGGGAAGGATAAAGGCTAAGGCTTCAGGAAAATGTACTATATATGTAATATCCATAAGTGGTGTTACAAAGTCGGTAAAAGTTACTGTAAAATAGTATTAAGTCACTACAAGGTTTCATAGAAGCTGGCAGATTATATGACAGCCGGATGTCTGGATAACCAGACTCCGGCTGTTTTTTTCAGAGCAGGGCATTGCATGATAAGTAGGAAGGGGATAACCATATGGAGAATGAACATATAGATATGGACATATTTGTGAAGATAAAAAAACCATGGCGATTGCTGCAGATGGCTGATAGCGGCAATTGTACTACATATATATATGGTATTACCGGGTCCGGAAAAACGACACTTGTGAGACGTTACCTAAAGGGTAAGAAATATACTCTTCTGGATGCCGGACAGATTACTTCAACAGATTTTGATATAAAATCCGGGACGGGACGTAATATAGTTGTAATAGATAATGTTCAAGATATCTCATGGGGAGATGTAGATGATATGCGTGCAGGAATTATTGACCTCATACGACGTGATGATGTGTGGGTGATATTGATGGGAAGATGCCCGGTTGCACCATGGCTTTCTGCTGTAAGGTTTCAGGAAGGATTCTATGTGATAGATGAAAAAATGCTGATGTTCGATGCAGACGAAATCCGGAAGTATATAGAGAAATCCGGAATGATATTATCGGAGGAACAGCTAGACAGAATGATTGGGGAGAGCGTAGGGCTTCCACTGGCAATCAGAATGCTCCGAGATATCTATAGTGAGATGGAATTTGACTGTGTTGAGAATGACAGAGAGTGTGCTACCTTGTTGACTAAGGTTATGGAACAGATGTGTGATTATCTTGAGTCGTGTGTGTATGATAACTGGGATATAGATATGCAGGAATTTCTTATGGAGATATCTATAGTTGATGAATTTTCAGCAAAACAGGCAGAGGTAATAACAGGAAGAAACAATAGTGACCTTCTTATTGAGCGGGCTAAGTGGCTGGGTAATTTCATGTCAGTCAGCAGCGATAGTGATGGAGTATGCAAATATAAGCTGCATAAATATATGATATTATCAATGAGAAGAAGGCTGACTAAAAAATATGAAAAATCGAGGATAAATGATCTGTATGAGAATGCAGGTCTGTATTTCAGATTGAATGGATGCATCAAGGAAGCACTTGATATGTATGAGCATGCCGAAGCGACGGACAGGATTGTGGCAATACTTGTAGACAACTCCAGGCGCTCTCCCAATAATGCTTACTATTATGATCTCAAAAAGTATTATCTTGCTCTCCCGGAGGATGTAATCAAGAAAAGCCCGGAGCTTATGAGTGGTATGAGTATGCTTAGGAGTATGCTTATGGAGCCGGAGGAGAGTGAAAGGTGGTATGACGAACTCAAAAACTATGCTGAGTGCCACCACGGAAGTGAACGTAAGGAAGCAAAAAGTCTGTTGGTATTTCTTGATATATCGCTTGCTCACAGGGGAAGTGTGGATATTATCAGCATAATAAAGTCTGCTTATACAAAAATGTTCAGCAAGGATATAAAGATGTCTGAGCTTTCGGTAACATCCAATCTGCCTTCACAGCTGAACGGAGGAAAGGATTTTTGTGAGTGGACAAAGAGAGACCGTGAAATTGTAGCGCAGATGGGAAAAGTGTTGGAGATTGTCCTTGGTAAATACGGGAAGAGTGTATTAAATCTCGGACTTGCAGAGAGCCTATTAGAAAAAGGTGGAGACAATTATGAGATTGCTACACTTGCGGGAAAAGGTAGTATGCAGGCTGAGGCAGGTGGTAAGATTGAACAGTGCTTTGTGGCTGATGGGATATTGTCGTGGCTGCATATTCAGAATGGTAAGCCGCATGAGGCCATGGAAACTCTAACCAGTATCGAAGAGAAGGCCACCGCTGAGAAAGTTGATCAGATGCTGCCAAATATACGGGCATTCAAAGCCAGATGCAGTCTCTACATGGGTGATAGAGCAGCAATATCAGAGTGGATGGATAGTGCACCTGATGAGAATGTGGAATTCAGAATATTGGACAGATTTTTGTATCTTACGAAGGTTAGAATCTATCTGCAGAACGGAAGAACAGGTAAAGCATATTATCTTCTTACAAAACTGATGTACTATGCGGACATGATGAAGAGAACATATATAGATATGGAATGCAAGGTGCTGATGGCAATCACTCAGTATAGAGTAGGAAATGAGGATTGGAAACAGACTATGAGGGATGCTATAGACCAAGCCTCAGAATACCATTTTGTACGTGTTATATCCAGAGAGGGGGCAGCAGTTTATCCTCTGCTTACTGCGTGTGAATGGTCTCCGGAGACAATGTACGATGAGAAAGTGGCATCCGAGAAGAAATCATT
>JBJEMQ010000380.1:0-5011 GCA_051879755.1 Coprococcus sp.
AGATTGTGGAAGATAAGGATGAAGGTGGTTTTGTGGTTTCTTATCCGGATCTCCCCGGTTGCATTACCTGTGGTGAAACAATTGAAAGAGCAGTAGAAAATGCATTAGATGCCAAAAGAGAATGGCTCGAAGCAGCGATTGAGGAAGGAATTGAAATTCATGAACCAGATAGTCTAGAAGATTATTCTGGGCAATTTAAACTGAGAATACCACGCAGCTTACACAGAGCATTGGCTGAACATTCGCAGAGAGAGGGCGTTAGCATGAATCAATACTGTGTATATCTTCTTTCGAAAAATGATGCGATGTATGCAAAATAGGAACGGACGCAAATGTTGATGAAAGTGATGCAGTGGCAACACTTTGGCAACAGAAAATCAGTAAGCTAAAATGAAATGTGTAAATGAAGTATAATATCGGAATATTGCAAATTAAACTAACCAGAGACCATAAGATGAGTCCAAGTTTCTCTCATCTTACGGTCTCTTTTTATGTGATAGGAAATTGCTCGTATGTAGTGCGAAGAAAGGTTCGCTGCCGAGCGAACCTTTTTTACCCCATAGCAGCAGAAACATTACAAAATTGAAGCACTTTACTCTTGCAAGAATGCTATAATGTTATTATAAATTTGGGAGGAGTGAGTCATGAACAGAATTCTTTTGCTTGAGGATGATTTAAGCTTGATTAGAGGACTATCGTTTGCTTTGAACAAGCAGGGGTTTGAGATAGAAATTGCAAGAACAATAAAGGAAGCAGAAGAGTGCTGGAGAAAGGGCCGGTATAACCTACTGATTTTAGATGTTTCATTACCTGATGGCTGTGGCTTTGATTTATGCAAGATGGTAAGAAAAGAATCTGAGGTGCCGATTATTTTCCTGACAGCATCTGATGAAGAAATGAATATTATCATGGGACTTGATATTGGCGGAGACGACTATATTACAAAGCCTTTTAAACTTGGTGTTTTGATATCAAGAGTAAATGCTCTTTTGCGTAGAACAAAGAGCAACGAAAAAAATGATACAGAACTCGTTTCAAATGGAATTAAAATAAATTTGCTTCAGGCTCAGGTCTACAAAAATGGAGAGCAGATTGATCTTACAACCGGAGAGTATAAACTGCTCTGCCTTTTTATCCAGAATCCTAATATCGTTCTGACAAAGGAGCAGATACTGCAGAGATTGTGGGACTGTGACGCAAACTATATTGATAGCAGCACATTGACGGTATATATTAGAAGACTTCGTATGAAGGTGGAAAATAATCCAAGTGAACCGGAAATTATCCTGACTGTCAGAGGAATGGGGTATAAGTGGAATGAGAATATTGGCTAATAAAAATATAAAGATGTTATTTATGACAATAGTGGTAATTATGATATCTTCGACAGTAATATCTCAGGTAATTATCTACTTCACATTTAGGCAATTATCACTTTTTCTACTATTGTTTTGTATCCTGGTTTCTGTCAGTATTTTGCTTGCGGTTTATCTCTATTTTATACAACAGGACAAAATTCTTGAAGACGCAGAGTCAAAAATCGAGGCATTTTTAGCCGGGGACATAGATGCAAGAATAGAAAATGACGAGGAGGGTGAACTCTTCAAGCTCTTCTGGTCAATAAACAATATGTCTGCAGTTCTGACTTCAAAGGTTGCAAAAGAGAACAAGGAAAAGGTATTTCTAAAAAACACTATTTCAGATATCTCACATCAGTTAAAAACTCCACTGGCTGCCCTGAATATTTATAACGGAATTTTGGAGGAGGCAGAGGATATAGAGCAGGTGCGAGAATTTGTCAACTTATCCGTGAAGGAATTGGATCGAATTGAGACATTGGTGCAAAATCTTCTGAAGATTACCAGATTGGATGCAGGTTCCATGGAATTTAATAAAACTGAGGAAAATGTTTCTGAGATAATCAAGGATATAGAGCTGCATTTTGCATACAGAGCAGAGACAGAGGGTAAGTCTATCGTGGTCTCAGGCGCGGATAATGTGACTTTTTTCTGCGACAGAGACTGGATGACAGAGGCTATTGAGAACCTTGATAAAAATGCTCTTGATCACACAAAGGAAGGAAATTATGTATCAATTGAATGGAGTAGGTTCAATACATTATTGAAAATAGAGGTTAAGGATAATGGATGTGGCATTCATCCGGAAGACATCCATCATATTTTTAAGCGTTTTTACAGAAGCAGATTTTCCAAGGATTCACAGGGACTTGGTTTGGGACTCTCGCTAACAAAGGCCATTGTGGAGGCACACGGCGGAACCATAGAGGTTGATAGCAAAATAGGAGTTGGCACTATGTTTATTATGAATTTCCTGATTCCTACAAAATAGTAGTATTTCTGTAATGATGCTGTAGGGTTTATGGAATATGATAATTGCATGAACTACAAAATGTGTTTTAACAGAAAGAGGAGACAGGAATAATGAATTTGTTAGAAGTAAAAAACATATCAAAGACGTATGGAAGTGGAGAGGCTGCAGTAGAGGCATTAAAGAATGTAAGCTTTTCAGTTAAAAAAGGCGAGTTTTTAGCTATTGTTGGAGAGTCCGGTTCCGGAAAGAGTACTCTGCTCAATATGATAGGAGCGCTTGATTCACCAACTTCGGGCAAGGTCATCATTGACGGCAAGGACATCATGGCAATGAAGGATAATGCGGCTACCGTATTCAGGCGTAGAAATATTGGATTTATTTTTCAGGCTTTTAACCTGATTCCGGAACTGACAGTGGAGCAGAATATTGTATTTCCGCTTCTGCTTGATTACCAGAAGCCTGATCAGAAATATCTTGATGAATTGCTGAAGGTTTTGAATCTTGAGAATAGAAGAAAACATTTGCCAAGCCAGTTGTCCGGGGGTCAGCAGCAGAGAGTGGCGATAGGTCGCGCACTGATAACCAGACCCAGTATTATTCTGGCAGATGAGCCAACAGGAAACCTGGATTCAAAAAACAGCAGCGAAGTAATTGCTCTCTTAAAGGATGCCTCAAGAAAATATGAGCAGACAATCATCATGATTACCCATAACAGAGTCATAGCACAGTCTGCAGACAGAATCTTGCAGGTAAAAGACGGAATGGTTACTGATTTTGGAAACGTGCAGGCATAAGAAGGAGGCGAAAACAATGAGAAGTTATTTGAGTTTAGCCTCTATTCAGGCCAAAGCACATAAAAGACAGAATAGGATGACCATTTTTTGTATCATGCTGGCAGTAATTCTTATTACAGGTGTATTCACCATGGCAGATATGGAATATCGACACGAAAGTGTGAGAATGATGGAAAAGCACGGTAACTGGCATATTGCACTTACAAATATTACGAAAGAAGAAGCAGAAGCTGTTTCAAGAAAAGCTGTGGTAAAGGAAGCCTGTTGGTATGATGTAGTAAACTATGACTTGGCAGAGGACTACAATGTAAGTGGAAAGCAAACTGTAGTATGTGGAGTAAATCAAAACTGGGATAAGATTGCTCTTTGCATGAAAGAGGGAGCTCTTCCAAAAGATGAAAGTGAAATCGTAGTAAGTGAGAATTACAGGAGACAGTTTTCCAAGGAGATTGGTGATACGGTTTCCTTAGTGACACCGGCCGGGAGCTTTGAATATGTAATCAGTGGAATTGCAAAGGACGGAACTTTGCTTCAGAGAAATGATGCCATAGGGGTTTTTGTTTCCATGGAATCCTTTGAAAAGATTATGGAAGAAAATGGGGAAAGCATGCACCCGGTTTACTATGTTCAGTTTGGTAATACATGGACCATAAGAAAGACCATAGATAAACTTATGGCAGAACACGGATGGGATAAGTCTGTTGTAGCTGAAAATGCGGCTATTCTTGGCATTCTGGGAATGAGCAGCAGTAGTTACGTGGTAGGTTTATATGGTGTGGCATTTATCCTTGTTATACTTGTAATGCTGGCCGGTGTACTTATGATTGCAGGCAGCATGAATAGCAACATTGCTGAACGCACCCAGTATTTTGGAATGCTTCGCTGCATTGGAACAAGCAAGGCCCAGATTAAGCACATAGTAAGACTGGAAGCATTAAACTGGTGCAAAAAGGCGATTCCATTTGGCATCATTATTGCAACACTTGCATCCTGGGGAATTTGTGCAATCCTTAGGTTTGTCATTGGTGGTGAATGGGAGAATATGCCGGTTTTCAAACTGAGTCTGGTAGGAATCATCAGTGGTACGGTGATAGGAATCATTACAGTACTGATAGCTGCCAATGCCCCCGCAAAGCGGGCAGCAAAAGTGACTCCGGTGGCAGGAATATTAGGAAATACAGAAAATAGGAATACTAAAAAGGCGGCCAACACAAAGCTTTTCAAAGTAGAAAATGCCCTTGGAATTCATCATGCTTTTTCACAAAAGAAGAGCCTTATTATGATGACCGGATCATTTGCATTAAGTATTATCCTGTTTTTGAGTTTTTCCGTAATGATTGATTGGATTGGTTGTGCACTCAATTCTAACAAACCATATTCTCCGGATATGGCAGTTTTTGCTGAGGACTATGCTTCTGTTTTACCACAGGAGCTTGTAACAGAGATTGAGAAAACCGACGGCATAAAATACGTATATGGAAGAATGCACATCTGCGATGAAATTACCTCCACGAAGGACGTAAATAGGATGGACCTGATTTCATATGAAGAGCTACAGTTTGGTTGGGCAAAGGATGATTATTTATCAGGCGATATCGAGGCAGTGAAAAATGGCGGCAACTCCGTTATGGTTGTTTTTGACAAAAGCAATCCACTGACTCTGGGCGATAAAATCCGGTACAGGGGAAACGAACTGACAGTAGCCGCCGTGCTTAAGGACAGCCCGTTCAGTGCATCGGATATACCCACAGTGCTCTGTTCTGAGGAGACCTTTGTAAAGCTTACGGGAATTGATGAGTATGCCATTATTGATATTCAGGTCACAAAGAAAGCAGACAAGGATATTGATCAGGAGATCAGAAAACTTCTTGGAGATGGCATAAAGC
>JBJEMQ010000381.1:0-4994 GCA_051879755.1 Coprococcus sp.
CTGTTATCTTTACAAAGGCAAATGCAGATACGGATGGCCGGATTATCAATCAGATGATTGATGAATATGTCGGGAAAAATAGTGATAGGTGCGCTGCCTACACTTCTTTAGGACAAAGAAGGTATTTAAGTGCATTGCAGTGTGTAGATGCGGTACTTGGAAATTCTTCCAGTGGATTGATTGAGGTACCTTCTTTTCATATCCCTACAATTAATATTGGAGACAGGCAGCGCGGTAGAGCATGTGCCAAGTCCGTAATCCATTGTGGAAATACAGTTCAGGAGATTGACAAGGCTCTACAAACGGCTCTGTCAGCAGAATTCAGAGAAAACCTTACAACGATGGATAATCCATATGAAAAAGAGGGGACCTCAGACAAGATTGTTGAAACAATATGTGATGCATTATATAATGGGATAGAAATAAAAAAGACATTTTATGACATTAATGTGTAGTGGTGATAGAGATGACTGTTGTTGTAATAGGACTTGGCTCTATGGGGAAGAGAAGGATACGCTTGATGAAGGCTATGAAACTTCCTGTAGTTATTATTGGTATCGACGGCAAGCAGGATAGATGCCATGCTCTTCAAGCAGAATTTGGTATTGAGTGTTATTCTTCTTTGGAGGAAGCAGAAGAACATAAAATAATAGAATGTGCGTTTATCTGTACTTCTCCATTGGCACATGGTGATCTCATCCGGCTGTGCCTTGAACATGGATATCATGTATTTACAGAAATAAATCTCGTGTCAGATCAATATGATAAGAACATCGCACTTGCGCAAGAAAGAGGACTGACGTTATTTCTTTCATCAACGCCGATATATCGTGATGAGATGAGAAAAATCACAGAAGCGGTTAAAGCAAGTGATTCTAGCGTGTCATATATATATCATGTAGGTCAGTATCTCCCGGATTGGCATCCATGGGAGCAGTATCAGGATTTTTTTGTAGGCAATAGCCGTACGAATGGGTGCCGTGAAATTTTTGCAATTGAATTGCCTTGGATGACGAAAGCTTTTGGAGAGATAGAAGATGTTCATGTACTTTCCCATAAATTAACAGGGCTAGACATCCATTATCAGGACACCTATTTGGTTCAGCTATCTCACGCGAACGGAAATAAAGGAATATTTGCAGTGGATGTTGTGTGTAGAAAACCTGTTCGGAGATTGGAAGTATACAATGAAGACTTGTATATAGAATGGGAAGGAACTCCCCAGACATTAAAGAAACAAAATTTAGAGGCACATTGTATGGAAAATATAGAATGTGGAACCTATTGCAACGAACCGGGATATAGTGAGTTTGTTAACGAATGTGCATATATGAATGAGATAAAGGAATTTTTCGAAGTAGTTCAAGGAAAGAAACCTGAGTATACAATGGAAATGGATGCGCAGATTTTAAGAATGATTGATAAAATAGAACAAGCAGGCGGATTGGAGTAACAGTAATGAATGTATTAGTAACTATTTGCGCGCGCGCAGGCTCAAAAGGCGTTAAAAGCAAAAATATCCGGAAATTCTGTGGGAATCCTCTAGTATTATATACCTTGGAAACTTATATTTCTTTTTGTGAAAATATGAAGGATACTCTGGAGAATATTCAACTGGCATTAAATACAGATAGTAAAGAATTGATAGAACAGATGGATAATTCCGGAGTAGATTATATTCTGATTCAGCGGGAGAAAGAACTAGCGGGTGACACAATCGCTAAATTCGATGTCATCAGGGATACAATGCTTAAAGCGGAAAAGATTTGTGGACAGTGTTTTGATTTTGTGATAGATCTTGATTTGACATCACCTATTAGAACGTGGAAAGATATTTCCGGAACACTGCAGACCTTATTAAGTGATGATGCTTCAGATATTGCATATAGTGTAACGGATGCAAGACGCTCTCCTTACTTTAATATGGTTTGCCAGAAAGAAGATGGTTATTATGGAACCGTATTAAAAAGTAATTTTGTGGCAAGACAACAGGCTCCGGTGTGCTATGACATGAATGCATCTATATATGTATATCGAAGAGAGCATTTGTTAAATGGAACAATGCACAATCGCAAAGCGCTGATTTGGAAGATGAAGGATACAGGAATTTTGGATATTGACAGTGAAGAAGATTTTGAATTAATGGAAGTAATCTTTAAATTTTTAATTAGCCACAATGAGGAATATAGAGAACAGTTTAAAATCGTGGAGAGTGGGAAATGAGTAAGTTATATATTGTCATGTATCATTACACGAGAGATTTAAAGCATAGTCGTTATCCGGAGATTAAGGGGCTCGATCTTCCTCTGTTCCGAGAACAGATTCATTATTTTAAGGATAATTTCAATGTAGTTACTATGGAACAGGTAATTGATGCGGCGGAAGGAAAAAGCGAATTACCGAAAGCTGCGGTTCTGCTGACATTTGATGATGGATATGTTGACAATTATACATATGCCTATCCTATATTAGAAGAGGTCGGGGTTCAAGGCTCGTTTTTTATTCCGGGGAAAACTTTCTCTACACATCAGTTACTTGATGTGAATAAAATACATTATATTTTGGCCAGTGCTAATATTCAAAAGCTGGTTTTAGATGTAAAAGAACGAATGGATTTTTACCGTGGTGCCGAGTATGATTATGCACCAACCGAGGAATTGTTTGAAGGATATGCGGTTGCTAATAGATTTGATTGTAAGGAAACAATCTTTGTAAAAAGGATGCTCCAAACGGTTCTTCCCGAATCACTTAGAAATAGAATTTCCAGTGACTTGTTTGAAAAATATGTGGGTGTTTCAGAAGAGAAGCTTGCATATGAATTGTATATGACTGAAGAACAGATTAGAACAATGAAACGGCACGGTATGTTTATCGGCATCCATGGATATGATCATTACTGGCTTGGAAATTTATCTCAAGAACAAATGCAAGAGGATATTTTTAAGGCATTGGATGTAATGGATGAATTCATAGACAGAAAGCATTGGGTTATGAATTATCCGTATGGAAATTACAACCAGAAAGTATTGGATTACGTAAAGCAGGAAGGTGCATGCCTTGGACTTTCTGTCGAGGCAAGAGTGGCAGATATGGAGGTTGATCAGAGACTGACATTACCCCGATTTGATTGCAATGATTTTCCTCCCATAAGTGATAATTACAGTAAGAAGCAATAATATTAATTTAGGTAGATATCATATGAATAAGTTTGATAATTTTTATAATTATAGACTGGCAACAATTAGTGATGTTGATAATATTATGGATTTTCTAAAGCGTGAATGGAATGAACATCATATTTTAGCTAGTGATCGAGAATTATTTCTGTGGCAATATGGTAGAACAGAATATGGAGATTATGAAAATATTAATTTTGTTTTGATGACTGATAAGGAGGACAATATTCTTGGAGGTATTGGTGTAATAGCTTATTCCGAGGATTTAGAGAATCTGCACATATCTACGGCAATAACAAAGATAAAAAAAGAAGGTCTGTTACCGATGTCGGGAGTAGAATTAATGAAGCGCCAAAATCAATTGATTGGGGAGAAAGTTAATTTTGCATCTGGGGCTAATCCAGACACAATATTGCCTATATTTGAAAAGGTTTTTCATCATAAAACTGGCGTGATGCAACAGTACTATATGTTAAATCCCAATATAGAGAAATTTGCAATTGCATATGTTAAAAATAAGCAAATTGAAATACCGGAGAGAACAGGATATGCACTTCAGAAGATAACAAATATTGAAGAAGTTGAAGGGCAGTTTGATTTTGACCGCTTATATGAGCATATGAGTGTGAAGTCAAAAGAATTTCTCCAAAAGAGATATTTTGAGCATCCGATATACATATATGAAAAATGGTTGGTAAGAGATGCAAATGAACAAGCTACTGCGCTTTTATTTGGGAGAGTAGTGACGGCAAATCAAAGTAAAGCATTACGGATTGTAGACTATAGAGGTGACATTGAAGAGATATATAAGCTTGGTGGCGCTATTCAAGAACTTATAGAAGAAAATGGATATGAGTATGCAGACCTTATGGTGGATCACCTTGATTGTGAAAAAATGAAGACGTCAGGTTTTGAACTGCTGGATGTTGATGGCGAGAACATAATTCCCAACTATTTTGAACCCTTTGTGCAAATGAATATAAGGAATCATTTTCAGAAGAATGGAGATGTGGTGATATTTAAAGCGGATGGCGACCAGGATAGACCGAATCGACGCTAGAAGAAATTGACGTAAATATATCAGGGAGGCACAACATATATGGAAAAAATACAAGATAATTCTCAATGCATAATAAAGAATATTGATGCATTTGAAATTCAGAAATTTCAACAGAATAGATATCCATTACTCTTTATAGATTATGTAGAGGAAGCAATAGCTGGACAGAGGGCTAAGGGATATAAGAACTTTTCTTATAATGAATGGTTTTTCCCGGCACATTTTGAAGATGAACCTAATGTACCGGGCTTTGTTCAACTTGAAGCTATGACCCAGATGTTTCTTATGACATTTTTGACAATACCGGGAAATGAAGGTTGTAAAACTGCATTTGTCTCTTCGAAAGCAAACTATTCGAGAAAAATAATACCCGGGGATAGATTGGACTTAGATGCAACGTTACAGTTTTATAGAAGAGGAGTGGCCAAGGGAAAAGTAATAGGGACTGTTAATGGGGAAAATGCTTGCGATGCGGAACTTGTTGTTGCTATTCCGGATATTCTTAATCAATTCAAACCAAAGGGCAAATAATTATGATAAGAGTTGCAGATTATATTATTAATAAAATATATGATGAAGGAGCTCGGGATATTTTTACAGTAACAGGAAGAGGAATATTATTTCTTTCCGATGCTGCTGCAAAACATGAGGGGATGAATGTAATATCAGTTCATCATGAACAAGCAGGAGCATATGCGGCAATGGCCTATGCACAAACAAATGGGAGTATAGGGGCATGCTTAGTGTCAACAGGATGT
>JBJEMQ010000382.1:0-4962 GCA_051879755.1 Coprococcus sp.
TTTGCTTCGTAATAAATATAGCTTTAACGGATATATTCATGTAAAGACCATACCAGGTGCTTCCGATGACTTATTAGCTATAGCAGGATGTCTGGCTGATAGAATAAGTGTGAATCTTGAACTTCCTACAGAGGAGAGCCTTAAGGAATTAGCACCTAACAAAAGCTTTAGCTCAATTATAACTCCAATGGCAAAGGTGAGTAATACCATAGCAGAGAATCGTATTGCTCTTGGAAAAAACTCATATATGGAGCGAAGTTATGGAAATAATTATTTAAGTGGAAGTATATTTGCATCGAAAAATAAAGAAATAGACAGAGATAATAATAGAGAGAAATTAATCATACAAAAGATAGGTGATGCTGCTGCCGGTTCTTCTTATAGAGTGCAGGATAGTAGCAAACCACTTGATTTGTCAGGGGTCAGAGATATAGATATGCATGCATGGACCGGGAAGAACAGAAGCTTTGCTCCGGCGGGACAGAGTACACAGATGATTATAGGGGCGTCAGGAGAAAGTGATTATACATTGCTAAAAACTACCCAGAGTCTGTATCAGGCATTTGATTTAAAACGTGTATTTTATTCCGCATATATACCAATTAATGAAGATAAATCACTGCCATCTCTTGATACTGCGCCACCGTTACTTCGTGAACATAGGTTATATCAGGCGGATTGGCTGCTTAGGTTTTATGGATTTCAGGCTGATGAATTATTATCTGAAGAAAAGCCGGATTTCAACATGCAGTTAGATCCAAAATGTGACTGGGCAGTGCGTCATCTTGATATTTTTCCAATAGAGGTGCAGACTGCACCTTATGATATGATATTGCGCGTACCGGGTATAGGACCAAAATCTGCAAAAAGAATTATGCAGGCAAGACGATATGGCGGATTGAGTTATGAAAGTCTTAAGAAGATGGGCGTAGTGCTAAAGAGAGCACATTACTTTATTACCTGTGGTGGACATATGATGTTCAAAACACCAATCGAAGAGAATTATATTACACGTCAGCTTACAACTGTAAATGCAAAAGAGAACTGGCAGCTTACACATACAGAGAGTTATAGGCAGATGTCATTATTTGATGATTTCGGGGTATCTTAATATGATGATTTTTACATGCAAAAATAATTTTGAAGATATGTTGACCTGTATCTATGATGCTTGGGATTATGCCCTGACACACGGACACAGTAATGTGAAGCTGATGCGGGAGCCAATATCACAATTATCATTTCTTGATGAATATATGCATATTGATGCTGATAGTGAAAAAACAAAAAAGGTAGTGCGTTCAGTTATAAAAAGTATATCTTATGAAGCTTATGTGTATGTATATTATGCATTACTTTCGGATGAAGATACGCTTGATATTATCTATAGATTTTTAAATATTGGATTTAAAGCAGGAAAGGATGTTACATCGATGTTTAATGAACCTCATGTTATGAGGATGATGGAACAGAAGCGTAAAGTAGGAAATGAGATTCATTATTTTCAGGAATTTGCCAGGTTTAATTCTGTGGATAATAAGGTGTATGTATGCCATTTAGAGCCAAAGTGCGATGTTATTTATATGGTTGCCATGCATTTTGCTGACCGTATGCCGTCAGAGCATTTTATGATTATAGATGAGAATAGAAAATATAGTGTCATACATCCTGCAAATAGTGATATGTATTTAACCGATTTAAGTGACAGAGAACTTGCCCGACTGAGCGAGACGGAAAAATATTCCGATAAGTACAGACAACTTTGGGGAGTCTTTTTTGATACTATTGGAATTGAACAAAGAAAAAATGAACAATGCCAGAGAAATATGTTTCCTGTATGGATGAGAAAACATGCAGTAGAATTTATGGACAGAAAATGAAAATAATTGAAATAGGGCAACCGCAATTCCACCGGCTTTATAAGTTTTCTGCCAGAAAACCCATGACCTTTAGGTCGTGAAATAAAGTATTGACTAAAATTCTATATAAATTTAATATAGTAAACAAGGCGAAATACGCTGCCTGCGAATTTCGCCTTGTTTATGGTATTTTAGCATATGAAAATATTCTTTAATCAGATTTGTAAGGGGGATAATATGAGAGAAGAGAAGAACCGAGGAAGCTTTACAGGAAGGATAGGCTTCGTACTTGCGGCTGCCGGAAGTGCAGTCGGATTAGGAAATATATGGAGATTCCCATATCTTGCGGCAAAGGATAATGGTGGAGTATTTATATTATGTTACATAATTCTTGCTATTACATTTGGATTTGCTATGCTTACAACGGAGATTGCCATAGGAAGAAAAACACGACAGGGACCGCTCACAGCATATGGCATGATACATCCTAAATGGAAAGGTATTGGATTTCTGGCGTGGCTGGTTCCTATAATCATATTGCCATATTATTGTACTATAGGTGGCTGGGTATTGAAATATTTTGCAGTATTTGTTTCCATGGATGGAAAAAGTGCTGCTGCAGACGGATATTTTACGGATTATATTACATCTGATATTAGTCCGCTTGTGTTTATGTTTATATTCCTTTTTGTTACAGCAGTTGTAGTATTTTGTGGTATTGATAAGGGAATTGAGAAAATGAGTAAATTTATTATGCCTGTGCTTTTGCTTCTTGTTATAGGTATATCAATATATTCTCTTACTATACATCATACAGATGAAAATGGGACAGTAAGAACAGGATTAGATGGACTTAAGGTTTATCTTATTCCGGATTTTACAGGTATGAGCTTGCATGACTGGGTGAATGTAATTATAGATGCGATGGGGCAGTTGTTTTTCTCAATCAGTGTAGCTATGGGAATTATGATAGCTTATGGCTCATATGTACCAAAGGAAATTAATTTGATGAAATCGATTAATCAGATAGAGATATTTGATACAATTGTAGCGCTTCTCGCAGGACTTATGATAGTTCCGGCAGTTGTAGTATTTATGGGTAAGGATGGTATGTCAGGTGGACCAGGACTTATGTTCGTATCTTTACCAAAGGTATTTTCTGCTATGGGCAGTATCGGAAATATAATAGGAATATTATTCTTCCTAATGGTATCATTTGCAGCCGTAACTTCTTCAGTATCAGTTATGGAAGCTATAGTTTCGGGTACTATGGATAAATTTGGATGGAGCAGAAGGAAAAGTGTTACTTTAGTTACAATTTATGCATTTATAGTCGGCATAGTTGTTTGTCTCGGATATAATAAGATGTACTTTGAGGTTAAACTTCCAAACGGTTCAAAAGGACAGATACTCGATATACTGGATTATATAAGTAACAACTGTCTGATGCCTTTAGTAGCACTTCTAACATGCATATTGATTGGCTGGGTTGCAAAGCCAAAGACTATTATTGATGAAGTTACTGATGGCGGATTCAAATTTGGAAGAAAGACACTTTATATCATAATGATGAAATTTGTTGCTCCAATATTATTATTTATATTATTATTACAGTCAGTTGGATTGCTGAAACTATGATAAGAAATATGATATATAATGAAAAATTTCAACTATATAAACTCTATAAAAAAATCGGAAGATATGATATAGTTAGAACAATATACTAAAAAATGGAGGCATGGAAGAATGGCATCTTGGAAAGATAATATACGTCGTGTAGAGCCTTATGTTCCCGGAGAACAGCCAAAGGATACAGACGTAATAAAATTAAATACAAATGAAAATCCTTATGGTGTTTCGCCTAAAGTAAAGGAAATAAATGAGAATCCTGATATGCTAAGACTTTATCCGGATCCTACGGCTGAACTGCTTGTAAATGAATTGGCGAAATATCATGGAGTAGAACCATCACAGGTATTTGTTGGTGTAGGTTCTGATGATGTACTTGCAATGTCATTTTTGACATTTTTCAATTCGGATAAGCCTGTACTTTTTCCGGATATTACATATTCTTTTTATGATGTGTGGGCCGAATTGTTCAGAATTCCTTATGAAAGACCTTGCCTGAATGAGAATTTCAGGATTGTCAAGGAGGATTATTATAAGACTAATGGTGGAATAGTATTGGCAAATCCTAATGCACCTACAGGTATATATGAACCGCTTGATAATATTGAGGATATAATAAAGAATAATCCTTCATCAATAGTTATTATAGACGAAGCTTATATTGATTTTGGTGGAGAGACGGCACTGCCACTTATAGATAAATATGATAATCTGGTTGTTGTAAGAACATTTTCAAAATCACGTTCAATGGCGGGACTTAGAATAGGATATGCCATAAGTAATCCTGAACTTATAAAGGCACTTAATGATGTGAAATATTCTTATAATTCATATACAATGAACAGACCGTCTATTATACTTGGAGCTGAATCTGTGAAAGATGAAGCATATTTTAGGGAAACAATTGCAAAGGTAAAAAATACAAGAGAGAGATTTGTAGAGGCTATAAAACCATTTGGATTTACATGCCTGCCGTCATCAGCGAACTTTGTATTTGCCACACATGACAGTATACCTGCGAAGGATATATTTGAAGCTGCAAAAAAGGCTAAGATATACGTCAGATATTTTAATAAGCCAAGAATAAATAATTATCTTCGCATTTCTATAGGAACTGACAAGGAAATGGATACATTTGTGAGTTTCCTTAAAGATTATACAAATTCATAAAAAAACAGAAAGACAGCATATATAGGACTAACACATATAATTGCATTATTATAATCGGAAAGCCTTATATATGCTGTATTTTTTTACTTTTAATGAGACTTATAGGAAATTACTGTGCAAAGGGAATATAACCATGATTCTTTAAATTGACGCATGATTCCTCAAATCAGCGCAGGTGAATATATTGACTGAATAAAATGTTTACAGGTAAGATTAGTTCATCGAAACGTTTCGCTAATTTCGTATTTTAAGGAGAATAAAGCTGAATGATATTTGAGGAATTTTTAGACCATGTATGCAAATG
>JBJEMQ010000383.1:0-4961 GCA_051879755.1 Coprococcus sp.
TCCCACTACCGGGCGGATTCGGGACTTTAACCCGTTAGAAACGTGCGCCGCTAGGCGCACCACCAACAAAAATAATGCCTGCACTACACATGATTAACTGCATAGCACAGGCATTATTTTATTCATTAATCAACATTCCCTCCGGTGGGTCTGTCAGAGTATTTACATCCTCTTTTGCTTCATTATCTGAATTATCTTCATCTGTCAGGATTGTAACTTTCTGCGCCGCAACCCCTGTTTCTGTTGCTATATTATCGCTTATACCCGTAACAACATTTGATGGTGTATAAGCTGCATCTCCATACAGAAATTCATGAAGTGCTGCCACATTTCCACTCAAATCTGCCGCTACCAATACATTTCCCTTATTATTAAGATTAATTCCACTATAGCTAAATGGAAAACCCGTTGATGCTCCCACTTTATATTTGCCTATATCTTCCGCAAGAGCTAAAGCCTCATCCTTTGTTATACTTGTAGATATGCATTCAAAGGAAACATCTATAAGTGAACTAACCATCGATGCGTCAGCATTAGCGAGCTTGTCCCAAATCTCAAGAAGCACTCTTCTCTGTCTTTCAGTTCTGGTGATATCTCCTGCATCTGTACTTCTTATACGGGAATATGCTACAGCCTGCTGTCCGTTAAGAAGTTGTTTTCCTTTCTCATATACCCCTTCGGAAAATACACCTGACAACCTGATTTGCTCTGCAAGATTTTTATTCAGATTATCAATTTCCTTATCCGCGATATCAATTTCTATACCACCAACAGCATCTATAATGTCTGCTAATGCACCAAAATCTACTGCCACATAATCAGTAATATACAAATCCAGATTTGCGTTCAAAGTATTAATAGAATCTATTGCTCCACCTAACTGGTATGCATAATTGACCTTATTAGTTTCTATCCCCTCACTCTGTATATCAAGAAGTGTATCTCTATATACTGAGACAAGTTTTACTTCCTTTGTAGTCTCATTTATGCTTACGATAATAATAGTGTCACTATTCGTCCCCTGCTCCAGATTGGCTTCTCTGGAATCAACACCATATAGTACTATTGTTTTATAACCCTCAACCTTCTCTTTTACACCATCATTAATCAGCAAATCATCACTGTGTATATGATTTACATCTATCTCACGATTTTTAAGTTTTGCAAGGTTTATAAAATAGCACACAGTAATTACTATAAATGCCACAAGCAGTACTGCAAATGATATAAGCCACTTAACATTCGACGGAATAGTTGATGGTTCCGGCATCTTCTCATCAAGTATACGTTCACGGAACAGCTTCTCGCTGTCTGTCTCCTGTTCTTCATCAGCTTCTTCTGACTCATCATAATCAGTATCTGCGCCATATCCGCCAAAGCTCTCATATATACCTGCATTTGGTGAATCCTCTTCGTTGATATCATCATACTCCCCTGATTCGATTGCCTCTTCCAGTTTCGCAAGCTCCTCCTGATTAAGTATCTCTTGCGTATAATCCTCCGAAACCGGTATATCAGCCGAATCAGACGATGTTGTATATTCTGACTGCTGCTCTATATCACTCTTTTTAGATGATATTCTGCTTTCCTCTTGATTTTTCTTATCTCTTACACTTTTTTCAGAATGCTTCTTTGTCTTATGTGCATCCCGTTTTTTCTTCTTTTTTGCAAATGAAAAAATATCGAATATATCTTCCTCGAGATAATCATCCTCATCATCTATATCATCTATATCATCTACATCGTCATTATACTGATAATCATCAGTCTGTTCATTATCATCATCTGACTCTCCCACCGTCGCATCAGATGAAGCAGCATTACGTGTACCTCCTACACCTATCTCATTAAGCACAGACTCCACTTCGTCTGCATGCATTTTATACACTTCCTGCTTTATATCCAAATCATCACTACTGTCTGACGTCAGTTCTGTATTCTTTTTTAATATCTCTTTCTTCTTCTCCGAAAGAATACGGTTATGTCTTGCTTTTTCATTTCCCATACGGAATTTCCTTTCCACTGCTTTTACGCTCATTATATAATACATTAAATTTTAAGCTTTTACAACAGCATTTATCAATATTAAACAGCAATTTAAGATGTTTGAAACAGCCCACTGACTTAACTATACCTGATGGGATAATCGATATATGCTTACATGTACGCATCCACACAATATCTGTGAAATGATTATGCTTTAACTTGAGCTTGTAATTACATCAATTTAATTTCTTTTTACATTTATCTCCTGACTTAAATCACCAATATTCTGCATCAAGCAGAAAACCATATGAAATTCAAACAAAAAAACATACATTTTGTGAACATTCTGTTTACATTTTGTGTACTTAGTGTTAATATAAGTATATGGATTTTGTGCAAATAGTACATTTCATTAATTTATTAAGGAGGTTTTTTTATGAACTTGCCATACTTACATAAGAAAAGTGATAACAAAGGTTTTTCTTTAGTTGAATTAATTATCGTAATAGCAATAATGGCTGTTTTAGCAGGAGTATTAGCTCCGGCACTTATCAAATATATCAAAAAGAGCAGACGAACTGTCGATGTTGACACAGCAGGAAAGATTCAGTCAATGTTTGCTGCAGCAATTGCTGATTACGACGCAAACACATCTGTTTCGGGATTAGGATGGAATTATTCAACAGCTGTTGCCTGGAATGGCAACTCTACCATGCCTGATCCGGCAAACCAGGCTTCATGGAATGTTGTAGACTATGTATTTACAGCTTTCGGCGGTGTTCCTACAAGTAAAGTAAACAAAGATTACTTTTTTATAGTTACCTATAATGCTGGTACAGGTGAAGTATCCAAAGTTGAACTGGCATCTCAGATGGGACCGGGTGGAGTATCATATGAATTGTGGCCTGACAGTTCTGCTTTTCTTTCAATGACAAATTAAAAAACATTTTTTTATAGCCTCCGGTATAATCCGGAGGTTTTATTTTTAATTCGACGTGCGAGATTACATATTATTTTAGTTGACACAATATTTTTAAAAAAGTATATTTATAATAACAACAAATTGGAGTGTATACAATAATGACGGAAAATAATACTAACGGCATTACGCTATCGGTTGTAATGCCTGCCTATAATGAAGGAAAACACATATATGATAATTTACTTACAACCAGCAAAATCCTATCAACATTTGTAAAAAGATATGAGATAATTGCTGTAAATGATGGTAGCAGTGATAATACAAACGAGCAAATTGCTGCAGCTGCTTTGCAGGACTCCCACATAATATCTTCAGGATATTCTGACAACAAGGGTAAAGGGCATGCCATAGCGTTTGGAATAGACAAAGCAAAAGGAATATATACTGCATTTCTTGACTCAGACTTAGAGCTCAGTCCCAAGCTGTTAAAATCGTATTTAAATGTAATGAAATCTCAAAATGCAGATATTGTAATCGGTTCCAAGCAGCATCCGGAATCTAAGCTTCATTATCCTGTCATCAGGAAAATAATGAGCTATGGATACTATATCATCCTTAAGCTTATGTTCCGGCTTGATATACACGACACACAGACAGGAATCAAGCTGTTCAAATCTGATATTATAAAGCCAATTGCCAAAAATCTGACTACAGATGGTTATGCATTTGATATAGAAATACTTGTAGCAGCTAATAAACAGGGCTGTAAGATTATTGAAGCCCCTATTGAGCTTAATTACAGCCGTGATGATGCAAACGATGGCCGCAGAATTAAGATAAAGGATATTATAAAGGTTTTTAACGATACTGTTGCCATAAAGAAAAAATACAAAAAAAGATAATTATTACGAAATGAGGATATACTAATGGATTATAAAAAAGCTTATGACATTTTGGAAAAATACGGTCAATTACATGTATTAAAGCACTATGACAGCCTTACGGCCAATCAACAGAAAAACCTCCTTGCCCAGATTGGTGAAATCAATTTTGAAGTTCTTGATGCACTAAACAAGCAGGATACTTCTGAAAAAAATATTAAACCTGTTGCTGCCCTTCAGCTTGATGCAATAGAGAGAAAGAAAAACGAATATGAATCACTTGGTATAAAATCCATAAAAAATGGCGAGCTTGCACTTGTACTTCTTGCCGGAGGTCAGGGAACACGACTTGGTTACTCCGGTCCAAAAGGTACATTTAATGTAGGTATTACAAAAGATTTATTTATATTTGAACTGCTTATACAGCATACTCTTGATATAGTCAGAAAGACTGATACATGGCTTTCTTTATATATTATGACAAGCGATAAAAACCATGATGAAACAAAGAAATTCTTTAAGGAACATAATTATTTTGGATATAATTCATCATATATTCACTTTTTCAGACAGGAAATGGTTCCATCCGTTGATTTTGGCGGAAAGATTTATCTTGAAGATAGAGGTCAGATTTGTCTGTCTCCAAACGGAAATGGCGGCTGGTTTTCCTCTTTATGCAAAGCCGGATATCTGAAAAATATTCTTGATGCTAACGTAAAATATATAAATGTATTTTCAGTAGATAATGTTCTTCAGGGAATAGCTGACCCGGTATTCCTCGGCGCTATACTTTCAGAAGGCTATGCTTCAGGTGGAAAGGTTGTAAAAAAAGCAAATCCTGACGAACGGGTAGGTGTATTATGTACAAATAATGACAAACCTTATATTGTGGAATATTACGAGTTGACAGATGAAATGCGCAACGAACGTGATGAGACCGGCGAATATGCATATAATTATGGTGTAACGCTTAATTATATATTCCCTGTAGACAAACTAATCAATACAATGGATGAAAGTATGCCTCTCCATATAGTAAAAAAAGCTATTCCTTATATGAACGATGACGGTGAGTATATTAAGCCTGACGAACCAAATGGATATAAATTTGAAACACTTGCCCTTGATATGATCACTTTCATGGGTACCTGTCTTCCATTTGAAGTAGACAG
>JBJEMQ010000384.1:0-4959 GCA_051879755.1 Coprococcus sp.
ATACAGCAATTTATACAATTCGCCTGCAACCTCCGGTCCATATTCTCCCCACCAGAACCATGTTCCCTCAGACTCATGAAATGGTCTCCATAATACAGGAATATCCAAATCTCTAAAGCGCTTTAAGATATCTGCAATTGCATCTAAATCACTAAAAAAAGCCTTTCTTTCAGCAGTTCCATCACAGAGAACCTTTCTTGCATCATAATCAGTATTTTCCGTATAAAAGCTCTTATCTCGTCCGCCTATAGGAGAAAACCAATGAAAGGTAAATGTGATAATTCCATCTGAATTTTGCGCCCAGGAAAGTGCAGTTTCTACTGTATCTCTATTTTCTTCAATCTCAGTAAGGCATTCTTTACCCATTTCATTATAATTTATATTAGGTGAATAGCTAAGCAATTCAAACCCTCTAAGTTTTGGCTCCCTGCCTGTCAGGTTCCTTATATAATCTATTTCTTCCATAGCATTTGTCTGTGTATGCTGTCCTGTCACTATCTTCTTTCCGGCAACACTTTGTAAATATTCAAGTAATTTACATGTCTTATAGCTTGCATTTTCGTTTACCGGTCTCATAAAATTCCTCCGTATATACGTTTATTTTTCTTCTAAAAGCTTCTCTACACTGGCTAATTTAACACAAAGAACAAATACCTTCGCTGCCTGCTCCATTTCTTCCGGAGTCGGGAAAGAAGGTGCAATACGGATATTGGAATCCTGTGGGTCTTTTCCATATGGAAAAGTTGCACCTGCGCCTGTAAGAACAACGCCCAAATCCTTACACTTCGCAACTATTGCCTTAGCACATCCAGGCATTGCATCAAATGAAATAAAATAACCACCTCTTGGTTTAATCCAACTTCCTATCTCAAGACCTGCAAGTTCTTTATCAAGCGTATTTAATACGGCTTCAAACTTAGGTGCAAGAATATTTGCATGGAGCTTCATGTGTGCTTTTAATCCATTAATATCCTTAAAGAACCTGGTATGTCTAAGCTGATTAATCTTATCATGGCCAATAGTCTGTACAGTCATCTGACTTTCTATAAAATCAATATTCTCAAGAGATGTAGCTATTGCAGATACACCTGAACCCGGAAAACTGATTTTAGAAGTCGAAGCAAATATATAAACCATATTCGGATTGCCCGCTTTCTCACACTCATCAAGTATATTTAAGATTTCATCCTGAACATCATCATATAAATGGTGAATACAATATGCATTATCCCAAAAAATACGGAAATCCTCTGCTGCAGGCTTTAGATTAGCAAAACGTCTTACAACTTCGTCTGAATAAGATATTCCTGTTGGATTGGAATACTTTGGCACACACCATATTCCTTTAACTGAATCATCGTTATTTACATATTCTTCTACCATATCCATATCAGGTCCATCACTATATAAAGGAATATTAATCATCTCTATTCCAAAATATTCAGTAATCTTAAAGTGTCTGTCATATCCCGGAACAGGACACAAAAACTTTACTTTATCAAGTTTACACCATGGAGTAGAACCATTAACTCCATGCGTCATCGACCGTGAAACCGTATCATACATTATGTTTAAGCTTGAATTGCCACAGACAACTACATTGTCCTTTTTTACTGACATCATATCAGCCATAAGCTTTCTACACTCACCAATACCATCCAAATCGCCATAATTACGTGTGTCATTTCCAAGTACGGTTCTCATATCAGATTCACTATTAATCACATCAAGCATTGGCATGGAAAGTGCAAGCTGTGAAAGTCCAGGCTTTCCTCTTGCCATATTCAGATTTAACCCCTTTGCCTCCTCAACCTTATACTCCTCCATGAGTGCTTCCTTAAGAGTAAGGAGTTCATCCTTAGTCATATCTTTGTATGCTTTCATGTCATTACCTCCATTTTAGACCTTTATTTTACACTATAATTTCTACATTACTGCTTAGTATACCAAAAAAATAGATACTTGTGCCATATAAAGTGAAATTTCTTTAAAAATTTTATTTTTTATTCCAAATAATTACAAATAAAGGCAGAGCAATTGCTCCGCCTTATATATGTTGTTTTATTAATTTTCCTGACTGCTGTTACTATTTTCTTCCGCTTTATCCTGTTTTTTCTTATCATGCTTTTTTGTTTCAGACTTACTAGCGTTTTCCATTGTCTGATTTTGCTCTACATCTAATATTTTTTGTGTTGTTTCAAGCTTTCCCTTATTACTTTTCTTTGACTTTTTACCTCTTTTTTTTCTCCAGATTCTCCAGATGAGTATGATAATAACTATAAGAATTAATATTCCATAAATATTCATAATTACGGCAAATAATAATTCTTCCATAGCATTCAGAAAGCCCTCCCAGGAATCTTTACATGTATTTTTAAACCGGTCAAAAAATGTATCAGTTTTTTCAGGTGCTTCCTCGTACTTTGACACTTCTTTAATAGTAATATCTATATATGAATATGCAACATCATTTTCAATATTTGAAATACCTGATTTTAAATCAGCAATTTTTATCTGGATATCAAATAATTCATTTTCAATCATTAAAGCATATTCATCATCTGTAGCACTCTCAAGCAATGTCAAATATCTGTTATATTCTGTCTCATAGATTTCCAGCTGAGATTTATATGTACCATATTGTTGCGTCACATTAGTTGCATTTGAATTTTTGCTTCTTACATCTCCCAGATTTGTTGCAGAATTCATGACTTCATCATATGTATTGCTTGGTACTCTTACTGTAGCATTATAAACATTATGCTTATATTCTTTGTCAATTGCATAATAGCTGTTTGCAGAACAATTATCCGTATAGGATTCCGATTCTATGAACCCACCCTTTTCATTTATAATTGCTTTAAAACTACTGACTGATGTATTAAAATCCAATGTATCAACACTTAATTCACCACGATATACAAGCATCTCTTTGTCTATAGTATCTGTTGTATTATTTTTTACCTGTTCAGCATTACCAGAATTATCAGTTGTTGTTTCTTCTGGGAAAGTAGCGGCTGATGTTTCACTTATATTTTCTCCATTTGAATCATAATAAACATCGGAATTGTCTGCTGAATAATTATTACCGAATCCTGCATCATTTTCCTGATAATATTTCATATCTTCATCTGCATACTGTCCGGATTCATAACTATCATACATGTTCTCACTTTTTTGAATTGCGGAATCTGATTTATTACTTCCACATCCTGTACAAATAAGCATCAAGCTAACCAAAATTAATATTTTCTTTCTCATATTATTGCTCCCTTCAACATAAGTTTTATAGTGCATAGCACATGTTATCTTTCATACCTGTATTTCATCTTACATTTATTATACGAATTGCATTTCAAATTTTATGGTACTCATAATAAAAAATTTGAAAAAAATTGGATGAAAGTTTGATAAAATTGATTAAAGCAAAATATGATAATCTTGAGCTTACTTGATATATTTAATCATTACTATTCTCCCACAACCTCTATCTGGCACATTTTCATTGTAGCAAGTGCAGCTTTATGGCTCTCAGGCGTCACTCCCGCACAACATTCCGCGTCCACACTGACTTTTATTTCAGGAAATGATGCTTTTATAATTAATGCATTTGATACAACACAAATATCTGTACAGAGACCAACAAGTTCGACCTCCTCTAAATCAAATTTATTCCAGTCCGTATATCCAAAACTTGTTTTATTAATATAAACAGCACCCGGAACTTCCAAACCATCTGCTATCTGCCATCCATATGTACCTTCAATACAATGTACAACAGGTAAATGCTTTCCCTCGTTTGTTTCAAGATAGTCGCTCTTATGAGTATCTCTGGTAAAAATAATTTCATCACCTGCAGCCCTGTACTTTTCAATTTTTCTTTTTACATTTTTGACAATTTCTTCTGCTTCTTTTGTTCCTAATGAACCATTTATAAAATCATTCTGCATATCAATAACTATTAATGTCTTTTTCACGCTAATTACCTCCATTTTTCACTTACTGTTATTTTTATCTGCGCCTTTTTTGCAATCTAAATTGGGTGTTTATAATTTGTGTCTGTATCATTCTATCATGACCGTAACTCTATTGTCCTCGTTGCTATTTTATCACGAAACATTTTATCATGCTCTACAAATAACATAGTTGGATGATATTCTGATAATAATTTTTCTATTTGCATTCTGGAAAATATATCAATATAATTCAATGGTTCATCCCATATATACAAATGTGCCGGTGTCATTAAGCTTGCAGCAAGCAATACCTTCTTTTTCTGGCCTTCTGAATAGTCCTCCATTTTTTTATGAAATTGTTCACGATTCATATCAAGCTGTCTAAGTAAAGCGCAAAATAAGCTTTCATTCAGATTCTTCTCACTGCAAAATCCGGAGATATCACCTTTTAGTATAGATGTATCCTGGTTAACATACGAAATTACCAGCCCTGATGCAGTTTCACAGATTCCTGATTCAGTAACAGGCATACAGATATCTGTATTACCGGATTTCTGCAAAATCATTTTTATCAGTGTTGTCTTTCCACACCCATTCTCTCCATGTACAGCTATCCTGTCACCCCGGCTGATGCTAAATGTTAAACCTGTAAAAACATCTTTATGTGCATCTGCATATTTAATAGAATAATCTCTAATATTTACAAGTATTTTTTTATGATGCAAAAGCGGCATAATCTTCAAATCAACCGGATGTTCCAAATCTACCAAAAGTCCCTCCTTTTTTTCTATTTCCCAATTAATCCGCTTTTCTATCTGTTTCACCCTGCTCTGCATTTTTTTTGTCTTTGCGCCAATATATGCTCTTGTAGAAATATATCTGTCGTGCTCCTTTATTGGATTAAAACCAATTTTAGTACGCTCATTATTATCAGCCCACTGTGCATTACATGCTGCTGCCTGCCTTAACTTTCCAATTTCCTTTAGGTGTTTTTCATTTTCTG
>JBJEMQ010000385.1:0-23537 GCA_051879755.1 Coprococcus sp.
GGTTCTGGGGCGCAGGCACAAAGCCGTCCCTGCCCTCCTTCCGGGAGAAAACCGGCCTCACCGGCACCATGATCTCCGCTGTGGATTTTCTGATGCCTCAAGCTCCATCTCTGCATCAAACATGAATTGACCATCAACCCATCCGAATGCTGAACCTGCCCAGATTATAATTGATGACAAAAGAATAATTGTACCGGCCTTTTTTATAAACGACCATCCACGTTCCCACATACTTCTTAATACATTACCTACTGTCGGAAGATGATATGCAGGGAGCTCCATAACAAATGGTGCCGGTTCTCCGGCAAACATCTTCGTTTTCTTCAAAATAATACCGGAGCATATTATTGCTGCAATTCCTACAAAATATGCACTAGGTGCAACCCACCATGCATTTCCAAAAAGTGCTGCAGCAATAAGTGCCACGATTGGCATCTTTGCTCCACAAGGAACAAATGTAGTTGTCATAATTGTCATCTTACGGTCCCTATCGTTTTCTATAGTTCTTGATGCCATGACACCAGGAACACCACAACCGGAACCAATCAGCATAGGAATAAATGATTTTCCCGAAAGTCCAAATTTTCTAAATATCCTATCCATTATAAAGGCAACTCGCGCCATATATCCACACGCCTCAAGAAATGCAAGGAATATAAAGAGAACAAGCATCTGCGGTACAAAACCAAGCACAGCACCTACACCGGCTACTATACCATCAACTATAAGGCCTTCAACCACCTCATTACAATTAATTGACTCAAGTCCGTTACCTACAAGAACAGGTATACCCGGAATCCACCAGCCATAGTCAGCCGGATCCGGTGTCTCTTCCATTTTCTCATCTACAAGGTCTGATATATCATATCCTGCTTCTGACAAAGCTTCGCCATATGTACCATACGCTTCGTCAAAAGCACCAAAGTCTTCTTCGGTTATAGCATCAAGAATATCTCCTGCACCTATAACTCCGGCTTCATCTGCTTTCCCAACTATATTCTTAACATCATCAATAAATATATTCTCTTCAGCAAATCGTGCAACAGCATCATCATAATCGTTACTTCCCTTGCCAAACAGATGGAAACCATCACCGAATAACCCATCATTTGTCCAGTCTGTTACCCAGCCTCCGACAGTTGAAATTGATATATAATATACAATAATCATAACAACTGCAAATATCGGGAGTGCAAGAATTCTGTTTGTAACTATCTTATCAATTTTATCTGACACGGTAAGTTTTGACTTTGATTTCTTTTTGTAACAATCATCAATAATTGATGATATATAAACATATCTTTCATTTGTAATAATACTTTCCGTATCATCGTCAAATTCTTTTTCAAGCATCTTTATTTCAGAAGAAACATCTACATTCTTTCCTAACAAAGCTTCAATCTTATCATCCTTCTCAAGAAGCTTAATTGCAAAAAATCTTCTTCGCGACTCATTTATATTCGAAATTTTTTCTGAAACTGTTTCAATCGCACGCTCTACATCAGCAGCAAATTCATGTGTTACACCTACCACATTCCGTCCTGCCAGAGAAACGGCTTTATTTGCAGCCTCCATAACGCCATCACCCTTAAGTGCTGATATTTCAACAACTTCACATCCCAGTTTTTCTGAAAGTTTTTTTAAATTGATGCTGTCTCCATTTTTCTTAACAATATCAATCATATTTACAGCCATCAGAACAGGTATCCCCAATTCGAGAAGCTGTGTAGAAAGATAAAGGTTTCTTTCAAGATTAGTACCATCTATGATGTTTAAAATAACATCCGGTTTTTCATTAATCAGGTAATTTCTTGCAACTACCTCTTCAAGAGTATATGGTGATAAAGAATATATACCCGGAAGGTCAGTAATTATAACATCTTTATTACCTTTAAGTTTTCCTTCTTTTTTTTCTACTGTCACGCCCGGCCAGTTACCAACAAACTGATTCGAGCCTGTCAATGCATTAAATAATGTTGTTTTACCGCAGTTTGGATTACCTGCAAGTGCAATTTTAACTGACATTTTGTTCCTTCTTTCTACTACAATATATTTATGGTTAATATTCATTACATTCCGTAAGGAATTGCTCATCTTGTGCTTAGACTTAAGCAGTTACGGATTAGACTTTACTATCATTAATTAGTATTCGCTAACTATATGATAAAAAAATTAGTCTACTTCTATCATCTCAGCATCAGCCTTACGAAGTGACAATTCATAACCTCTTACAGTAACTTCCACAGGGTCTCCCAAAGGGGCAACTTTTCGTATATAAATCTGCACACCTTTTGTAATTCCCATATCCATAATACGCCTTTTTACAGGGCCTTCACCTGTCAATTTTCTGACAGTAACATTTTCACCTACTGCAGCATCTCTTAATGTTTTCATAACATACTCCTTTATAAAATATTTAAAAAATACCTTTGTTATTCAGCCTCAAACCATAATTCTGCTTGCCATATCCTTTCCGATAGCAACTCTGGAATCCTTAACATTAACTATCAAATTGCCTCCAACCTCAGATATTACAGTAACTGTACTTCCTGCCACAAACCCAAGATTTTCAAGGAAACGCCTCGTTTCTTCTTTTCCGCCAACCTTTCTTATTATATTTGCTTCACCCGATTTTGCAAATGTTAAAGGCATCATAATCATCTTCTTTCTATAATAAATTAAATTTCATTTCGAGGTTAGTATATACTAATATCAATTAGATGTCAATAACTCTTTCTATTTGACAATTACTTTTTATACTTAAATAAGGATTTTTCATTCTTCATGAAATCATAAAATAGAAATTGAAGAACAAAATTATATGTGTTATACTTGTGATAGTTTTACACTTTGGAAAAACATATAAAGGTGGGTTACAAATATGTTAATAACTAATGAATCAACAGAAAATTATCTTGAAACCATACTTATGCTTAGTAAAAAGCTTCCCGTTGTCAGGTCTGTTGATATATCTAATGAATTAGGATATAAAAAGTCAAGTGTCAGCGTGGCAATGAAGAACCTGCGTGAAAGTAATCATATATCTGTTTCGGATTCAGGATTTATAACTTTAACTGAATCAGGCAGACAGATAGCAGAAATGATTTATGAAAGACATTCTTTTATATCTTCGTGGCTTATGGAACTTGGAGTTGACAAAGAGGTTGCTATTTCCGATGCGTGCAAAATAGAACATGTCATCAGTGATGAAAGCTTTCAGGCAATAAAAAAACATGTAAATAAGAATAAAAAACAATAATATTATTTTCACCACAGAAAAAAGACATCATATGATGTCTTTTTTCTGTGCAAATAACTTTTTAACCTATTTTAAAAATTTCTGTGTACATTTGCTCTAAATATCCCCTGACTATGCTCTGCATGTCCGGGAAATTATCTCCGGCTTCCTACTGTTTCACCCTGCATGACACGTGTTTCAATGTTGTTCATTGAATTTTTAATTATAACTTTATTTGGCCTGACAGTATCTTTCTTAGTTATAAGAATAATTGTAGAACCGCCAAAAGCAAAGTTCCCCTTTTCTTCACCACGCTTTACCACAGATGATTTATGATGATGATTTTCTATTTTACCAACAAGCATTGCTCCAACTTCCATCATAACCACATTGTCAAAAATATTATTTCTAATAACGCAATACTCTCTGGTATTTTCCTTATATATTGGAAAATAATCATTTGCTATGGGATTTACAGTATGAAATACCCCTGCAATTTTTCTATTTTTTGATTTTCTGCCTGAAACAGGATAAATATATCTATGATAATCATCTACACACAATCTGAATACCCAGATATATCCTCCCTCATATTCATCAGCCAGTTTACCACTTCTAAGAAGAGATTTCACTGTATATGGTGTATTCTTGACAACAAAATGAGCATTTCCATTTATTTTGTAAACAGACAGTCTGCTGTCACATGGACTGATAAAGTCCTCTTCATTATTTGAATATGGTCTTTTGCCATCTGCAATTTTTCTTTTAAAAAATTCATTATACGAATTATATAAAACCGGCTCAAATTCGTCCATATCAATATGATTTTTTTTGATAAACGGCTTAATTGCGATACATGAAAGCCTACTATCAAGTACTTTTCCACCTAAGAGGCTGAACTTTGGTGAAATAAAAGGCCTTAACAGCATACGTGTAACAGTATGTCCATATATGAATTCTAACAATTTATCCTGTCCTGTCTTATTATCTATTTTTTTCATATATACCTTCTAACCCTTTTTAAATATACTAAACACTCTTCTCATATTCCAATTTACATAACCCTTTAAATTGAACCAATACATAAAGTATATAACAGCAATAGCAACAACGATTATAAGTATAATAAGCTGCTTTGTAGTAGGCTTTGCAAATTTGAAATCAACCACAAACAATATAGCAGCAAGAACCATAATGCATTCAAGAACCAGAACAAAATAATCTTTAAATAAAGGTGATGCCACATAAACTACAGGAAGTCCTACTGAAATAGAAGTAATAGGCATACCATGATAGTATTTTTTACCTCCGGCTTCAAACTCTTCAGGATCAGAGTTCTTTTTTTCTTCCAACACATTATAATATGCAAGCCTTATCATACCTGCCAGACAATATAATACAAGTATGACAGAACCAAGTATTGTATTCATACCTGAATGCCAGCATATGACAACAGGCAGAGCGCCAAAACATATCATATCGCTCAATGAATCGATCTGTATTCCGTAACGCTTTTCATCAAGCGTTCTATCAGTTTTTGTTCTTGCTATTCTTCCATCAAAAGCATCCAGCAATCCTGAAAATGCCAGACAAAATATTCCTATACTCAGATGGCCCCAAAAAGTACATATCATGCCAATTATGGATGACGCCAAACTTAGGTATGTAAGTATCACAGTATAATTATAGAATCCTATCATTTACTTTCCTCATCTCTTTTATCTTTAACTTGTTTCTTGTCATTAAACAGAATAATAGCTGCTGCTATCATAGTAAATATTGCTGATATTATAAGCTGGGTGTAATAACCTATACCTCTTGATAAAACCAGTCCCGGAAGAAGCAGGCTCTCTCCAAAAACAGGAAGAAACAGCTTAAGAAACAAACTTTCACTGACTCCCATACCTCCGGGCAGAGGCAGCATATCAACCGACACTGATATAACAGCCTGAAGCATAATTACTGTTATAAATGATGTACCTGTAAGTTCAAATGCTTTGTAAACAAACCATGTTACAGCAAAAAGCATACACCTCTGGAAAAATGTAAATAAAAATATTAACGTCATTCTTCCCATATGCTGCTTTATATAGGCTGCTGTATCTCTATATAAATCCATAGAGTCTATTAATTTATCTATTCTGTGTTTTCTTTTTTTCACCAAATGTGTTTTTTCCAACAGCTTCATGCCAAAAACAGCAAATTTCTGTGCAAGGGTCTGATGAAACACGAGCATAATTAATAATGCTATACATATTACATTAAGCATCAGTCCCAGATAAAAAACAAACATTATGTCACCCATATAATGAGCTATAAAATCTCTTGCAAATATAAGTATTCCAATACCAATAACTACAAGTACAAGCTTATATGTTATAGTAACTATCATTAATATGACGGTTGATATAGGAATAGGGATTTTTTTCTTCTTCATAAAATATATCTGCATTGGCTGGCCACCGGTAGCTGATGGAGTTACACTGCTAAAGAAAAATCCTACAGAAGAGTATAGAAAGCATTCTCTTTTCTTTAATCTCACACCATAAGAACGCATAAGAAACCATATGATTACTGACTCACACCAGATAAATATAAATATACATAATATGGCGGGAATCAGCCAGTAATAATTACAATTCTGTACGGCTTCCTTTATATCACCTATATTCTCTCCCTTAAAGACCCCATATATTGTCAGAAGAAAAATTGCAATAAAGACAACTGCATTAATCACAATCTTTTTTTTGTTTTTTTTCTCCAAATCTTTAATTCCTCTCTCGTAACAAATCCCTACAATCTTACCATATATCCGGTCATATTAAAAGTTAAAATTTAGTAATATTAATTTAAATATTTATAATATTCTTTAAGCTCATTTTAAACTGTTTCTAAGACACAAAGCCCCCCATCCGATATATTCATTTGGATATACATCTGTTATTGCCAATTGTCTGGCTCCTCTTATTAAAGCTGCTTTAAGCTTCTCACCATACAAAAAAGCATCATTCCCCTGCAAAATACCCCACTCCATAAGAAGCACTGCCGACCCTGTTACAAATGGTGCCGCTATGGATGTACCTGAAGCTAACTGATACGAACCACCGGGATATGATGTATATATATCTACTCCGGGAGCTGCTATATCCGGTTTTATCTGATTATTCGCAGTATATCCTCTTCCTGAAAAATAAGCATAGTCATCATAATTTTGATTATATGCCGCTACTGATATAAGTCCCTCAGCAGTAGATGGTATTGTTAGTGTACCATATTCCGAAGGATTTAAGAAGCCCAAATTTGCCTGCGAGCTTGTTGTAACAGGCAGATATGCATTATATTCTCCATTTATTATACTCTTTGGATATAATACAACTCTCCATATACCACTTTCCACATAGGCAGCAGAACTTATTGATATATATATTTCCTGCCCTCTGTTATAATGATTTGGAATACCATATATACTGTTTATAATATTTCCTTTATATGAAGTATTTAGTATAGGCTGCCTTTCAGAGAGATATATAAGGCTTTCTCCTGACGGACTGTATAAAACCACATCAAATATATCCTGATAGTTTTTCCATATCTGAATATTATATGATGTAACATAATCTCCTACTGCTATATCTATCATCTTGTATGTAACATTTCCAAGTGTTCCGGAAACATGCCTGCCTGTTATCCCTTCATTACCTGTACCTGTTATTATAGAGCATTTTGCCATTCTGCCAACATCATTTATATAATTTTCAATCAGAGAATTACCTTTATGAGAACCATAATTATTTCCATAACTCAGGTTTATTGCTATTGGTATATTCAATTCTCTGCTTTTTCTTATGCAAAAATCGACTCCCATAACAAGCCCTAAGGAATTAGGTCTGTTCACCTCAGATGACAACTTTACAGATATAATATAAGCTTTATTTGCCACACCTATATTAGTACCACAGGCTATTCCCGTGACACCTGTTCCATGCCCGCTTGTATCTTCCGAAATATTAATATTATCAGCAATAGCATTATTTATTTCCTCATTATTATATATTCTTCCATATTTGTATTCATTAGGATTTTCCAAGTCATATTCAGCAGTCTGATCCCACAGGTATAGTATTCGTGAACTACTATTTTCAAGGAATTCCTTATGCATTATATCTATACCCGAATCTATAACACCAACTATTACACCTTCACCTGAAAGCCCCATTTTATTTTTAATCTCAGATGTAATACATGAAGCATATTCTGCATATGATACTTGATTTGCAATATATTTTGGTTTATCAACATACAGTATACGTGGATCTTTCGCAAAAGCTTCTATATATTTGCTGTCTATACTTATTATTGCATATCCGCCAAGCAGATAAATAATGCTAATATTATATTTTTCTGCAAGATCACTTATATCCTTTGCATATCTTATTAAAAGCTGCCATATATTATTTTCAGGATTAAACCCCACAAATAATTCTTCGGAAAAATTTGCAGGCTCAGCCTCTGTATTTAATGCTAATGTTAATTGTGTATCGATATTATTCTGCATACAAATCACTTATAACCTTTATTTCTTATACTATTCAATAGTTTGACAAATGATACATCGATATCAGGAACAAATTGTAAGAATATATCGAAAAAATAGTCGTATTATTAAACTTTTCCACATTATCCACAAGTTTATACACAATTTTAAGCATTTCAATCGAATTTTGCATTTATTTATAACAAATCAACCACAATTGTCTATGATTGTCGTTATTCATATTTTTCAACATAGCTAATCCGACTAAATATTTATCTTTGCCACTATATAATTGGCTATGCAAAACAAAATAAGAAGTGAATCAATATATGAGCAATTATAAAACAGTCTTACTTGGGAGAAACAACCGCATTGTATCAGCACTCGGCTTTATTGATACCGGAAATTTTCTTACCGACCAGAAAACACAAAGGCCTGTTGCTGTTGCATCACCTGAGGTTATGCTTGAACTTATGCCTGATATATACCATTCAGTCATAAAAAGCTATCAGAAAGGGAATCTGTCTTTTATGGATTGCGATTTAAGTCTTAGGCATAAAGGGATACACCTTATCCCCTATAGTACAATTTGCAAAAAAAATGAACTTATGCTTGCCTTTGACTGTGATTTCTTTTTTATAGACAACAATATTATACAGAGAAAGCCTCTAATAGGAATAAGTAAGGAAAGTTTTACTTTGCTTCACACAAATATGTGTATCCTTTTGAGCAAAAAAATTATGAAGAAAGGAATTAGATATGATAAGTACAATTAAAGGCAATGATTTCAAATTTTCAATAATGAAAAATGTTCCATATATTTCCGGCAGAAATACAAAAGATGTCCACTATATAGGAGGAAGTGATATTCTTCCGGCACCATTAGAACCATATGAAGAAAATGTTGTAATATCAGAGCTTGGTAGTGAAGGCGAGGCCGAAGCCAGAAAAATCCTTATAGAACGAAATCTTCGACTTGTAGTATACATAGCAAAAAAATTTGACAATACCGGCGTAGGCGTAGAAGATTTAATTTCCATTGGCACAATAGGCCTTATAAAAGCTATTAATACTTTTAAAAACGACAAAAATATAAAACTTGCTACATACGCTTCAAGATGTATTGAAAACGAAATACTTATGTTTCTGAGACGAAACAGCCGTGTCAGAATGGAAATATCCATTGATGAACCACTTAATGTAGATTGGGATGGAAACGAACTGCTTCTATCTGATATACTGGGAACAGATGAAGATACAGTATATAAGAATATAGAAAACGAAATGGATAAATCACTTTTGGAAACAGCCGTTTCCAGACTTGATGAACGTGAACGAACCATAATTGAACTCAGATACGGAATTAATACAATAGGTGGAACAGAAAAGACACAAAAGGAGGTTGCTGATTTATTAGGTATATCCCAGTCTTATATATCAAGGCTTGAAAAGAAAATTATCAAAAAACTAAAGAAAGAAATAATGAAACTAAGCTGATATATCATCTATTTCTCACATACACAATGTCTGATGTTTTGTTCCTGCATAAATAATCACTATTCAGCCGGTAATTTGTAAAACATATATTGTTTTACAAATTACATATGGCTGGATAATTAATACTACACAGTTTTTTAAGTTTTAGTTTTGTATGGCAGCTTTTAAGTTTTATTATTGACACTTTAAATCTCTTATGTTAATATAACAAAGGTTGTTAAATGCGCCGGCGTGTCGGAATTGGCAGACGAGGCAGACTCAAAATCTGTTGGCGGCAACGTCGTGCGGGTTCAAGTCCCGCTGCCGGCATTAAAAAAAGAAGGAATTTTTCCTTCTTTTTTTATTTTATCTTTTTTGCTACTACAATATACCTTCCATTATCGCTATGATATGCACATGTAGATAATGTAATCAGTTTATCACCATATGTAGCAGTTGTCTCTATTGTATATGGTGTATTCACTTTTACAAGATTTACATACTCATCAAAAGCTTCTTCGTCTGCTGCATTAAAGAATTCATAATAATGGTAATGTGCTGTATCATCATCAGCGTATACCTCAGTTCTCATGGCACCGATGACCTCGTATGTTCCAAACTCATCTAATGTATCAAATGTAATATATTTATGCCCCTTATAAAAATCCTCTGATTCATATGAAAGCAAATCATGGAACATAGTTCCTGATTTCATATTATGACCGTATATCAGTATGTTATCAGACGTTTCCTTTCTTGGATTAGCATTTGCATCAATAAATAATGTTCCGGAATCACTATATTCACCATCAAAATCAGTATGAATATAATAATCCGGATCATCAGGTGTATACATAACCGGATAATCAATATTGGTTCCATCTATCTTTAACCAGCCTACGAAATCATCATTCTTATCATATAGATTCTTATATTTTGCAAGAATATAATCTTCTTTTGTTTTTACATATTTAGGCTGTCCGTTATTGTCCACACTGTCTTCAACGATTTCTTCTTTTAAGTTATCAAATTTTTTCTCATTTTTAGAACTTTTATAATAGTATAAAATTATATAACTTCCTGAACCTACTGCTACTAAAAGCAGAACAACAATCAATATGTTTAAAATAACTTTCTTAACCTTACTTTCTGAATTACTATTACTCATATTAACTTGTCTCCATTCCGACATTTTTATCGTTCTTACAAATATGGGATATTTTTAATTGAAAAAAGACTTTTGTCAAATATACAAAAGCCTTTTTCGGTTAAAAATACTTCTTACTTCCCCATAAATTATTTTTCTTCAAATCCACATACTCTGAGTATGCCTGTTCAAGAATCTGTTTCTCATTAGGGAATTTTAGAAGGTGGTAGGCTTCATGATACTTATAGTAGCCGGAATCCATAAAATATTCCTCTTTCTGGGGTTTGCTATAATAGCTGTCTGCCATCATGAGATACCAATGAACATCCTTATTCACTACGTCGAAAGCAGTATTAAACGTATAATTGCTTTTCCCTACATACTTAATAATAGATGCGGTAACACCAGTCTCCTTCTTTACTTCTCTCAGTGCAGTTGCGTTATGTTCTTCGCCTTTTTCAACTGTACCTTTCGGGAGCACCCATCCTTCATATTTGTTCCTGTAGTTTTTGTAAAGTAATAATACTTTTCCTCTGAAGATTACCACACCACCACAGCTTGTTGCTTCTATCACTGCAATTCCTCCTGTTATCTATAGGTGTGTATTTAAGAACGCCTCTGCGTTCTTGCTGCAAAAAAATCATATACAGTATAACATAATGACATATTTTTTCAAGTGCATCATATACCATGATAAATACAAATAGGCTGTTTATCGTTATTGAAGGATAATTGCTAACAAACTAAGTGTCAGTTACATTACTTTATTGATTTGCATAATATGCATCAAATACCTGTCTTGCAATATATGAAGCAGACGCACCTGTACTACTTGCATTTTCTACAATTACGCATACTACAATATCCGGATTATCTATATTTGAGAAACCTATAAACCATGAATGAGAATCTCCTGCCTCATTAAATTCTGCGGTACCGGTTTTGCCTGCTATTGTATATTGAGCACCATAAAAATAATCGGAAGCCGTACCATATTCTGTAACACCTGTAAGCAAATCACACATGGTAGCTGCTTCATTCGAGGAAATTATCTTTCCATAGGTATCAGGCTTGAATTTTTTCATAACAGTTCCGTCACAGCTTTCTATTCGGTCAATAATATAAGGCTTCATTAATACACCACCATTTGCAATGGTACTCATAATTAGTGCATTATGAAGAGGTGTTATAAGTGTATCTCCCTGTCCTATAGCTGTCTGTGGCATACTTGAATCATCTGAATCTGCATTAATTACAAAACTGGATTTACTATAATACCCTTCATACGGAAGCTCCTTATTAAAAAGAAAATCTTCACATAACTGACGATATTTTCCTTTATCAAGACTTAAGCCAATATTGGAAAATGACGTATTACAGGAATAAGCAAGCGAATCCTTAAGATTAATATTTCCATGAACTTTATAATTATAACAATGTATGCCTACACCACTAAATATATCTTCACCTTCACATGTATATGAATAATTTTTATAATTGCCATGTTCTCTTATATATTCTAAAGCTGTCAATACCTTAAATGTTGAGCCCGGAGGATATAAACCCTGTGTAGCCCTGTTTAAAAGACATGAACTGTCACTGTCTGCTGTTTCCGCAATAACATTTTCTATATTATTTGGATCAAAATCAGGCTTTGAAACCATTGCAAGAATCTTACCTGTTGATGGTTCAAGAACTATCACAGCACCATCATTATAGCCAAGCTGATTATATGCTGTCTGCTGCAGATTAAAATCAAGTGTAGTCACTACATTGTTACCCAGATTTTTCTTATCAGCCAATGCATTATAAACCTGTTTAATAATATTTTGATTTGAATTAAGCAGATAATAAGTAGAAAGCATCTCAACACCTGACTGCCCATTACTATCATAACCTACTACATGAGAAAACATATTTGAATATGGATAATATCTTGTTTCGTTTCCCTCGCTGTCTACCACTGTTTCTGCCAATACTTCTCCATCGCTTGAGAGTACATTTCCTTTTATAACCTTTTCAGCATACAGACTCTGTCTTCTATTGTAAGAATTTGCAATAGCAGTATCAGCATCTCTCACTACAAATATAATAATATTTGCAAGCATAGCAATAAAAAGTACCACTACAAAGTATGTTATTACAAGCACAGGTACATTCTTTTTATCATTACTTTTTTTGTCTATCTCTTCATTATTATTCTCCGGCAAATTCTTCTCTGGAGCTGCTTCTGCTATTGTTATTTTCTTTGACATTTTTCTGATCATAACTTCTTTCTACATTTTTTTTATTTGTATCACTATTTTCGAGTACACATATACCTTGAATAATAGCAAATATTACAAGTGTACTGACTACAGAGCTTACACCATAGCTTACAAGCGGAAGTGTTACACCTGTTGACGGAATAAACTTTGTTACTCCACCAACATTGATGAATACCTGAAATATAAAACATATGGTAAAGCCAAATGCAACATTTTTATAAAATGTATTTCTTATTTTCATCGATATATTTATAAAATATATAAAACAACTGATATACATAAGCAATAGGCACAATCCAAATATAACTCCCAATTCCTCACATATGGCAGCAAATATAAAATCACTTTCTACCACCGGAATTGATGTTGGAAGTCCCTGACACAAACCTGTTCCGGCGAAACCTCCTGAACCAATTGCAAATAAAGATTGTGACACCTGATATCCGCTTCCGTCTATATATTCAAATGGATTAAGCCATGCATTTATTCTGGTTGTAACATGCCCAAACATATCAGTATCCTTAAACAGCATATAACCAACTGTCGCCAGAATAGTTCCGGCAGTTATACCACCAATTAATATGGAATGTTTTCCTGTTGCAAGATATACCATCATAACAAATACCATGAAGAATATAACTGCGCCACCAAGGTCCTTCTCCAAAACAAGTATAAGCATAAATATACCTGATACAGCAGTAATCTTCATCATATCAGCAAAACCTTTTGCTTTTTCAAATGAACTTGCAAGGAAGAAAACAAATATTATCTTAACTATCTCCATAGGCTGCATCGAAAAACTTCCTATACCAATCCAGTTATATGAGCCATATACATTCATACCAAGCCCTGGAACAAATACCGTAAGAAGAAAACATATACCAAATATCGCATAAAAAATATTCCAATTCTTTATTTGCGGACATTTTACTATAAAAATCGGAATAAAAGCCGTAATCAGCAACATAATAGATGCGAAAAGGAACTGTTTCTTTGCCAAATCAAAGTCAATTCTGGTTAACATAACATATCCTATAAGAAGTAGAAAAGACATATTATTTGTAATCAGCCTTGATGACTTTTTATATATCGCATGATACGAAACCATATATGCTATGGATATGACCATTTGAAATAAATAGAATATAAGTATATCTGTAGTTTTATAATGAAGATACATGGTAAGATAGCACAAAAAATGAATTACAAATACATAAAATATCTGTACATTTAGCGCTCTTCTCTTCTTCTTTTCTTTAACAGGCTTTAATACAGTAAAACATTTTACAGTATAAAGTACCATAAAAAATATTATTAAATATTTTGAAATCTCAGTAATTATTCTTACCATTATTCAATACCTCTGAAATAATGTCCTTTTGTATAAGACATGTTCTTGTTTTGTATTGTATATTGCTTTCCATCAAATACAGCAGCTAAACGCTCCATTACAAGTGTTGTATGTCTGCCATCCTCAATGGTAAAATCAATAAGACAGTCAGATATACTATTCTTATTATCTTTGTAATAGTCAATTATATCTGTTGGTATACCATTGTATATAACCGAACCACATGTCATACAGTCATTTGATGCATAAAATCTGTTTTTCATATCATCATAAAAGGCTGTATATGTTGTCTTATGCTGCTTACAGGCGTTATGATAATAGCCATTTGTACAATTTGCAGAATACATAACAGGCTGATAACCATACACTTTTATAGATGGCATATAATCAAGCTGATTTATTTCATCCAGCCTTAATTCATTAGAAGCGATAAATGTTATTTTATCATTAAGTTTTTTATAAAAACATATTGCTTCATTATTATATGCATAAACTAAAGAATCACATATAACTGTACCATTATATTCCTTATCAATCAAATATGCCAGTTGGTCAATATTCTTTATCAGATAACCTCTGCACTTTTTTGTTTCATTATATATACTATCCATAATAGACAGACTTTGTTCCCTTAATACATATGGAAGCGCTACATATATATCATCTGTTTTATCAGGAAATTCCTGCTCTATTACTTTATATGCATTATATTCCACTATTACATTTTCTACAAATTCAAAATTATTAACTATTCTAAATTGTTCTAAAGTCTTTATATAAACAGTTAATCCCGGAAGTCTTTGCAAATTATTCATGTTAGTAATATTCTCATCGCATGATTGTACTACATGCTGTTTTCTCCGTCTGAAGTTTTCTGTTATATCTTTCTCCAGCGCACAAATTCCACCTCTTCTCAATGCATTTATACCTGCTAACTGAACAAATATCCCATCATCTATATCACCTGATATATTAAAATCAAATTCCGTACCACCTGTCTTTGAAAGTTTCTCAAAAATCTGATTTCTTGTTACAGGTCTGTTATCTGCTTTAGAAACCATACCGGCTTCAACAGATATAAGCTGATTTGTATATGGATTTGTCAAATCAAGCTTAAGCGGCAGTCCTGCATGTGCAGTTACATGAACATCTACAGATACTTTCTTTGTATTTAAAATAATATCTTTATTTATATTGTCTAATAAATGATTGTTTCTTGTTCTATATACCCTGTCACCCTTTTTTATAGAATTCAGTTCTTTTGCTTTAAGCTTAACATATGTTCCGGCAGTTGATGCCACACCAGATGTCAGTTCAATATCCTTAACGGCTGTTCTTATCTCCAAAATATCCTGTTCATAAATGCTATTAGCCAATTTTATGGTTATATACGGTTTGTTTACATCTGATACAACACCTATCTGTATTCCTTCATGATTAGGTCTTTTATTTGCCAAAAGCTTTTTCCCATTATTTGTAAAATAATAGCCCGTAGAAAATCCGCCTCTGTTATATATATCAAGAAGCCAGTCAATATACTTATCTGCTGTTTTTCCAAAATCCCCACCACTCAAATATGCATCCCGGGCCTCTTTATATGCATATACGGTTGCTGCTACATATTCAGGTTTTTTCATTCTTCCTTCTATCTTAAAAGAATCTATTCCTGCATCAATAAGCATATTCAAGTCTTTAAGCATACACATATCTTTAAGACTTAGCGAATATTCTTTATAACCATTTCCACTATAAAGCTTTCTGCATGGCTGGGCACAGCGTCCCCTGTTGCCACTTCTTCCTCCTGCATAACTGCTCATAAGACATTTGCCCGAATAGCAATAACACATTGCTCCATGTACAAATGTCTCAATTTCTATATCTACCTTTGACTTAATCTGCTGTATTTCCTTTAGAGATAATTCCCGGGCAGGAACAAATCTGGTAAAACCAAGTTTCTTCAAAAATTCTGCGCCATATGAACTTGTTATACTCATCTGTGTACTTGCATGAAGTGGCAATTCAGGAAAGACTCTTCTTAAGAGAGCATATACTCCCATATCCTGGACAATCACACCATCTATTCCTTGCACTACAAAAGGCTCCATATAATCGGCCAGGTAATTAATTTCATTATTTTTAAGCAAAGTATTAACTGCCATATATAATTTGACATTATTTATATGGCAGTAATCAATTGTATTAAGTAATTCTTTTGTATCAAAATTACCTGCAAATGCTCTGGCACTAAACATGTTTCCACCAACATATATGGCATCAGCACCGGCATTTACAGCCGCCTTTACAGAATCAACCGTTCCGGCAGGAGCAAGTATTTCAGGTCTATTTAACATTGTTTTCCGCTTCAAGCTTAATAATCTGCCTTTGCAGCTCGCTTATTTTATCCTTATATTCTTCTATCATTTTCTGGGCAGATTCATATTTTATCTGCACTTCTATAACCTCATGCCTTAAATCATATATCTGTTTATCCTTATCATCATCTTCTGTAAGCATCTGATTTACCTGAAGCTTTGCTTTAAAATAATCATCTGCTATATTAAGTGCAAGAAGTACATTTTGATATTCTGCATTAAATCTTCTATAAGACTCGGATGCCTGACATTCTGCTATCTTGCTATTTATATATGTCGCTACATTCTGCAGATACTCCTCACTCTCAAATCCACTCAAAGTATAAACCTTGTTGTTAATTACTACAGGTATGTCATTCTTCTGTTCCATATTCTTCTCCTTCTTATTCTTTAACAAATGCATCAAGACCAAAATGTCTGTAACACATGTCTGTAATTACACGTCCTCTTGGTGTTCTATTTATAAAACCATTCTTGATAAAGTAAGGCTCATATACATCTTCAATAGTTCCGGAATCTTCTCCTACTGCTGCTGCAAGTGTATCAAGACCTACAGGTCCACCGCCAAATTTTTCAATCATGGTAAATAAAATATTTCTATCTGTCTGGTCAAGTCCCATAGAGTCAACCTCAAGCTTATCAAGTGCTGTTTTTGCAATTTCATATGTTATTATACCATCATAGAACACTTCTGCAAAATCACGGCATCTTTTTAGCAATCTGTTTGAAAGTCTTGGTGTACCTCGTGACCTCTTGGCTATCTCAAGTGCCCCCTCACTATCTATCTCTACACCTAAAACCTGACTTGACCGGATTACTATCTCCTTTAATTCCTCATGAGAATAAAATTCAAGTCTGTCCACCATTCCAAATCTATCTCTGAGTGGTGCCGTCAGCATACCAACCCTTGTTGTAGCACCTATAAGAGTAAACTTTGGAAGGTCAAGCCTTATCGACCTCGCTCCTGCACCTTTTCCAATAACTACATCTATTGAATAATCCTCCATAGCAGGATATAAAACCTCTTCAACCTGACTGTTTAACCTATGTATCTCGTCTATAAATAATATATCATTCTCCGACAGATTATTAAGTATAGCTGCCAGTTCTCCCGGTCTTTCTATCGCAGGACCTGATGTAATTTTAATATTTACTCCCATTTCATTTGCGACTATCTGAGCAAGAGTTGTCTTACCCAATCCCGGCGGGCCATATAACAACAAATGGTCAAGTGGCTCATTTCTCTTTTTCGCAGCTTCAATAAATACTTTAAGATTATTTTTTACTTTTTCCTGACCTATATATTCATTAAGCAGTTGTGGTCTTAAACTGTATTCTGTTTTCAATTCTTCTGCTGTAGCCTCAGTTGATATAACTCTATTCATTATCTGTTCACCTAAAAAATATTCTTTAATGCTGCCTTAAGCAAATCTTCATCTGTCATATTTTCCCTGTCTCTGACTTTTCTTATTGCACCTGATGCCTCAGATGACGAATAACCAAGATTTACAAGGGCTTTTATTACATCATTTTGAACATCTGATACAGAAGGAGTCTGTGATATACTGTTTTCATATACAGCATCCAACATATCCTCCATCTTTAGTTTATCCTTCAGTTCCAGAATTATCCTTGAAGCACCTTTCGCACCAATTCCATTTGCCTTTGTAATTGCTTTCACATCTTCTGATATAACAGCTGCTCTAAGTTCATTTATCGAAAGAGCTGTAAGAATAGACATAGCCGCCTTTGGCCCTACACCACTTATGCCAATCAATATTTCAAATATTTCCAATTCGTCAGAATCATAGAAGCCATATAAGCTCAAATCATCCTCTCTTATATGCATATGTGTGTATACTTTCAGTTCGCTATGCAATCCATTCAGTCTTTCAAGGAATTTGCCGGATACATATATCTGATAGCCTATACCATTACATTCCAGCAATATATAATTATCACAAATTCCGGTAACCTCTCCTTTTATATATGCTATCATTATTATCCTCCATCCATCTGCGTTTGCATTAGGTGAATGCGTGCGTCTCTTCGCTCGCCATTCTTTGCACGCTTCTCTTCGCTCGCGTTCGTTAAGTGTTCGTTAAGTGTTCACATTATATCACAATTATTATCAATTGGGAATATATGTTTGCTTTTTTCATCAGAGGACGTTATCATATAGTAGTAATGGAGGTAAGCAAATGCAGATTTTTACATATAACCGGGATTATAATTCTATCAATTTTAATCTGATATCAGACAATCCTGATGAACTTTTGTATTTTGACATTGAAACTACCGGATTGTCAGCCAAAAGCTCTGATTTATATATGATTGGATATGCTCATAAAACGCAGGATAAATTTGTTATTACACTTCTGTTTAATGATGATGGATGTTCTGAGCCCATTATGCTGGAACATTTTATCAATGTTATTCAACATCATAACATATTAATATCCTATAATGGTGATACCTTTGATATTCCATATATAAAAGAAAAGCTGAAACAATTTGAAATAAATTATGATATTTCTTCAATTAACAGCTTTGATATATTCAAAGTTATAAGAAAATACAAGAAAAAGTTTCATTTAACTTCCATGAAGCAGTCAGATATAGAACATCTGATACATTTTAAAAGAGACACTTTTATATCAGGTGGTGATTTAATATCTGTATATAAGCGATATTTATCTGCTTCAGATAGTTCAGATTTGAAAGAACTTATACGACATAACCTTGATGACATAGATGGTCTTATCAGTATTACAGATGTATTAGCCGTTCCTAAGCTTTATAATGGAGAATTCGATGTTTTGAAAATAGATACCGAAAACGGAACTTTGAATATCCGGTTAGCTGCCAGACACAGGCTTCCATTTCGTATTAATTATGGATATGACAATATCTATATAAATGGTATTGATGATGTCATTTATGTTAAATTACCGATTATACATGACACAATGAAATTTTTCTTCTCTGACTATAAAAATTATTATTATCTTCCGGTTGAAGATATTGCTATACATAAATCTATGGCAGCATATGTAGACACAGACCATAAACTTAAATCTACCAAAGAAACTGCATTTGCAAAAAAGGAAGGAGACTTTGTTTTTTGTCCAAAGGATATAGGACTTAACTTTTTTTCTTATTCTGCAAATGATAAAAAGAAATATATATCTGTAGATGATTTACTGTCAGCAGATATTAACCAATTATATAAATATGCATATACTTTATTATGCATATGAAAAAGAATCACCACTTGTCTACTCGTCAATTGAATCGCCAGGGCATCTGATATTATTTCCATATTTCTTTCGGAAGTATAATCTTAATATGCTGAATGCTCCTACACAGTCTGCATTACAGCAACTAAAAAGTTCGTATACCATATTTGATATACGAACTTTTTAAGTAAAATCATTATACTATTTTTTATTCCTCTGTTGACTCAGCAGGAGCTTCCTCTTCAGCATCCTCTACATCTTCAGGAACAGGAAGTAAAGCTTTAACACTTAAACTAATCTTTTTCTCTTCAGGCTTAAAGTCAACAATCTTGGCTTCGATTTCATCACCAATCTTATATACATCTTCAGGCTTTGCAACATGATCATATGAAATCTGTGAAACATGAAGAAGAGCATCAACACCAGGTACAAGCTCAACAAATGCACCAAAATCTGTCATTCTTGCTATCTTACCTGTAACTATAGTTCCTACAGCATACTTCTCTTCTGCGTTTATCCATGGATTTGTATCTTCAAACTTAAGACTTAATGCAATCTTATCTCCATTGATATCCTTTATAAATGCCTTAACAACATCGCCAACCTTGAATATCTTCTTAGGATTTTCAACTCTGCCCCATGACATCTCTGAAATATGAAGAAGACCATCAGCACCACCTAAATCAATGAATGCACCAAAGTCTGTTACATTCTTAACTGTACCTTCTACAGTCATACCAACTTCTATTTTAGAGAATAATTCTTTTGCAGCTTCAGCTTTCTGCTCAACTATGAGCTTCTTTCTGTTACCTATTATTCTTCTCTTCTTAGGGTTAAACTCTGTTAACTGGAACTCAATATCCTGATCCAGATACTTGTCCAAATTCTTTTCATATACATCTGAAACAAGACTTGCCGGAATAAATACTCTTGATTCTTCATATGAAACATTCAGTCCACCACTTACAACCTGTGTAACCTTACCTGTAAGTATCTCACCTGACTCGAATGCAGCTTCAAGTTTTTCATTTACCTTCTCTGCAGCAACTCTCTTATATGAAAGTAATACCTGTCCTTCGCCATCATTTGTCTTGATAACCTTAACAGTAATTGGATCTCCAACCTTAACAAACTCAGTTAAATCAGCATTTGGAGTATTTGTATATTCATTTCTTGTAATGATACCATCTGACTTATACTTAATATCAACAACTATCTCGTCAGCCTTAACCCCGATAACTGTACCTTCAACTATTTCTCCTTGTCTGATGGAAACCTTGCTCTCATCATTTTCTAACATCTGTTCAAAACTCAACTCTGCCATGCTACTATGAACCTCCTTAATAATATAATTTGGGGTAGATGCCCCAGCTGTAATACCTACCCTACTAACGGATTCAAAAGTAGTCAAATCCAAATCAACGAGTGTCTGTATATAGTAAGTATTCTCACATTCTTTTTTGCTAATTTCATATAGCTTTTGAGTATTAGAACTATGCTGACCACCTATAACAATCATAGCATCTACCGAAGCAGCAATCTCCTTTGCTTCCTTTTGTCTTACTGATGTTGCATTACAGATAGTCTCATAGACATTAACATTATACAATTTTTTTCGAATAATATCAACAATATCTTTTAATTTCTTATAATTAAAAGTAGTTTGTGAAACAATACTATATTCACAGACATCTTTTTCACTATCAGATATATCTGAGATATAATCCTCAGCCTCTTTGGCAGAGCCTATTATAACAGGTTTACTCTGACACCAGCCTACAATACCTGATACCTCCGGATGACTGGCATCTCCAATAATAATTATTTTCTTACCAGCCTTGCTGTCATTATAAACAATATTGTGTATTTTCTTCACAAAAGGACAAGTTGCGTCTATTATCTCTATATTTCTGCTTTCAAATAAATCGTAGATATCTTTCGGTGCCCCGTGTGACCTCATTATCACCTTGCTACCGGCAATCTTAGAAAGGTCATCATTCTCACCAAGCACATGTATGCCTTTATTTTCAAGGTCTTTTACTACTTCTTCGTTATGAATTATAGGACCATACGTATATATATTGTCACATCCTACATATTTATATGCTGTATCTACAGCTCTTTGAACTCCAAAACAAAATCCCGCAGATTTTGCCAAAATAATTTCCATAATTACATTTCTCCTGATTTAAACAGTAAGGCTGATAATCTTTTCAACGACCTCATCAATAGTCATATCCGAACTATCAATATATACAGCATCCTCTGCCCGCCTAAGAGGCGCTATTTCTCTCTCCATATCCTGCTTATCCCTTGTTAAAATATCGGCTTCGATAATATCTATATCCGCATTCTTTCCTTGTGCCACAATCTCATCATATCTTCTCTTTGCACGAACCTTTGATGAAGCAGTAAGATATATCTTTATTTCTGCGTTCGGCAAAATATTAGTACCTATATCTCTGCCATCCATAACTACATCATAATCTTTTGCAAGCTGCCGCTGAAGGTCAAGAAGCTTTTCTCTGACACATGGTAATGCTGAAGATTTAGAGGCCATATTACCTACAGCCTCTTCCCGAAGCCTCGATGTTACATTTTCACCATTTAAATATATCTGTTGAACATTATCTTCATATTTTATTTCCACCACTACTGACTTTATACAATCGGACACATATGATTCATCAGATATATTTATATGATTATCAAGCAAATATATAGCTATACCCCTATACATAGCACCTGTATCCACATATATATATCCAAGCTTTTTTGCCACTTTCTTTGCAATTGTACTTTTGCCTGCACCTGCAGGTCCATCTATAGCAATATTCATAAAAAACAAATCCTTTCCAATTATGTTAGCTCACAAATTCTTCAGATGCACATATTCCGGCCAGTCTGCCCGTTGACCATGCAATCTGCAGATTAAATCCTCCTGTTAATGCATCTATATCAAGCACCTCACCTGCAAAATAAAGACCGGATACCATTTTCGATTCCATGGTAGATGGATTTACTTCCTTTACATTTACTCCGCCTTTAGTAATTATTGCTTCATCATAATCACGCAGACCTGTAAAAGTAAGACTGAATCTCTTTATTGCATCTACTAATTTTGCACGTTCTTCCTTTGAAATAGCATTAACCTTTTTATATGGGTCTATACCGGTTTTTTCTATAACAGGCATTATAAGCTTCACAGGAAGCAGCCCGTTAAGCGAATTATTGAAATTTTTATTTAAAGCTTTACTAAAATCCCTAAGTATCCTATTATCAAGCTCTTCATCCGTCAATGCGGGTTTAAGGTCAATATACATTCTTATATCTTTATCAAGATATCTATGTATATATGCAGATGCTTTAATAACAAGCGGACCACTTATTCCAAAATGTGTAAATAATAGTTCTCCCTGCTCATTAAACACTCTCTTCTTACCTGAATATATATTTAAAGAAACATTCTTCAAAGAAAGTCCCATGATATCCCTGCATAGTCCTTCAGCTATATTAAACGGAACAAGTGATGGCTCAGTAGCAACTATACTATGTCCTTGATTTTTTGCAAATACATAACCGTCTCCGGTAGAGCCTGTAAGCCTGTAAGATATTCCACCGGTACATATAATTACAGCATCACACTCTATCAAATCACCATTTTTAATTTTCACAGCCCGAATATGTCCATCAGCAGATAACACATCATCTACCTGACTATTAAGCATTATTGTGATATTGGGATTTCTGTTAATCAGTGTTTTCAATACACCTATTACATCAGATGAATGATCACTGACAGGAAATACTCTTTCACCACGCTCAACCTTAACAGGCAGTCCTGCCTTTTCAAAAAAGTCTATAGTCATATTATTATCAAATGAATAATAAGCACTATACATAAATTTTGCAT
>JBJEMQ010000386.1:0-4920 GCA_051879755.1 Coprococcus sp.
CCCTTTTTCATCGTCGGGAGCTCTATCAGTTATATTACACTCACCATCGCTATTTCTAACTAATTTATGTTTTTTTAAATCCTCAGACTTCGTGGCTAAAATTGTAGCAGCTGTTTGTCCTAAATATGCCCCAAATGGTGCAAAAATAGTTGTGTCCATTTTTTTAAAACGAATCATCTCTGCTAATTCGGCTCTTGAAAGTGATTTAATTCCGCACAATTCTATTGTATCCTTACTTAATGCACTCCCAGTAAATTCGTATACATATTTTTTTGCTTGTTTGAGGTCTTTTATTAAGTAATAAGGTAATGAAAGATAATCTTTGGTTTTGATTCTATTTTGTTGCTTTTCTATTTCCATCACTTTATTATTCCATATATGTTCTAAATCATGCTTACTTAAATGCCATACACCATCACTAAAATCTTTACCATATATGTTTTTTAAACAATTTTTTAGTGTTGATTCATACTCGTTAATATCCTCTATAACTTGTTTTTCTGTCGTGTTATCTCTATTTAATTTCAAGGTTAATAAATACTTAATAGTTTTTTCTTTCAGTAAAGAGATTTGTTTATTATAATTTTCTAAATCTTCAATCGGTGATATTAACACGTCTGTTAAAATAAAACTTCGTTCATATCCCACATTATCCTTTTCAGCATTATATAATTCAAAACCATATTTTCTCATCAAAAACATATATATGGTCTCATCATAGATCCAAGGTGTCCATATATCTGCATTCAAACCTCTTTTTTTATAAGTATTCATGTTATTATGAACTGCAAATATTGCAATTCTTTTGTCGGTTTCAGCAATCAAATTTGAATTACTTCCATAACCATCATTATTAATACCCGTAATACAACTTATATGTTCTCCAATTCTTCTAAATATATCATTAGACTCTCCTATATATGCTTTCTTTTCTATAAGCTGTAATGCAATATATACTCCATTAGAATATGTTGGTTTCTTTATAACTAATTCCATAGCTTTTATCCTCCTTGGTTGCATAACATTGTTATTTTATGTTACTATTAATTTTACCCACAAACAATACATGAATTATCCTCTTTACCCCCCCATTGCTATCCTTGCACAAACCGCCCCACTTCCCACCAAAGCCCCTTTGTTACCCCTGCACAAACCGTAATCCCGTACATGACTTAAAAAATTTTAGGTAGCTGTTGTAATTCTTTACCCTGATGTGTAAGATAGGCTTCAAATTATGACGGAAAAGAATTTTGGGACAATTATCTGCAAGAAGCCGAAAAGGTCGCAAACTGGTTCTATAACAACTGTGATGTACAATAAAAAAATTAATCAAATACATCCACATTTTCAAACATAATTTTCAGCTTATCAATTTTCTTTTCTGTATGAAAATGTCCGCAATACCACTTATCATAGGACAACTTTTCTTCTATCTTACCCAGCCATATCTCCGTAGACTTATCAACTTTTGTCTGATCAATTCCAGCTAAAAAGGTCTCTACCGGCTCATACTTTAGTGGTGTTGTATGACTTAACACAACATCAACTTTCCAGCCACACGCATCTAACTGCTGTTCCACATACCTTTTAATCTCATCCGAAGGCTGTTCATCTTCCCACCAGCCCCAGCCATATGCGATGCGCACCATTTTATCAACACTGTAGGCACCTCCAAAGACAATTGTCTGCTTTCCGTTCAAATCAAATATTTCCCCATCCTTCGCAAACAAAATATCCGGATATTCCTCTTCATAATATACCGTCCCGCCGTGCCATGTTTTTTCTTGATAAGTATCTATCGTAAAGGGGCGTTTTTCATGATTTCCATGAATTGCAAAAATGGTAATCGGCAGGGATTCCAGAAGTTCTTTTTTCGGTGTATCATATACGACCCCACTGAAATTAATACCTGCATCCCCAAGAATAATCAATATATCCTCCCGCGATGTCTGAAAACGCGTGCAAAATTTTTCTATACGCTCAAATGCACCATGTGTATCTCCCGTTATATAAATCATAGCCACCACCTCTTTCTACCTGTTTAAATATAACTGCATTATACATACACCCTTCTCAAATTACAATAAAACGACCATCCACTTCATCTATTTCGTGATTATGACAATTTTTCTTGAGCTATTCGGTATCACAACGCTGGTAGCAAAATTCTGTAATTCAAACGGTGCTGTAACAGGTTTTGTTACCCTTGCACAATCCACACCACTTCCCACCAAGACCCCTTTGTTACCCCTGCACAAACTAAGTTCCCGGACATGACTTAAAAAAATTTAGGCAGCTGTTGTAATTTTTTACCCTGGAGTGTAAGATAGGCTTCACTCAATCAGCAAAGTGCTTTACGAATGGGAAGATTTTATTAAAGGAGGGTTTTATTATGCCACTGAAATGTTATAAACAAACCTGTGAAATGTACTACACCGAACACATTAAGTCCGATATTGTTTCAGACATTATCGTTGAGGGGAGAACGGAATATCCTGTCATCGATTTGGCTTTAGACCACTTATATGACTCTGCACAGCAATTACTGCAAAAGGGATACAAGTGCCTACATGGAGACACCGCTCACATTGCACATGAAGCAGCCTTGCTTCTGTGTGAAATTGCAACGCCTCATATCCGCTCGCTGATTCACGGAGATGAAAATCTCCCAGACATTGAACATGCACTGCTTTCGGAGATGGATGAACGGATGCAGAATAATCCTGACGAATATGCTACTTTCATTACCTTGGTTGTCCATAGTCTTTCATTAATCGATAACATTTCCGTAAGCAAAAATGTAATTCCGTATATCCGTAAACATATGCCGGAATTATACGATGATTTCATTGCTCTCGGTGATTTTGATGATATGGAAACATTCCTGCATTTTGACAGCAAGTTTGTAGAAGACTATATGGATGATCTCAGAGAAAGAAATATGATTTCTCAATTCACAGAAGAAAACCGGATTGGTGCAGACCAAGCAACCGCTATGCTATATGACATATTTGACTATATGGATTTAGATACCTTTGATACATTACAGCCAAGTCTGTTTTCTATCAGCCGGACATGTCCGGGGCTCTTCCCCGACCACTTTACTTGTGATGTCGTCATCTTATTTATGATTGGCAGATTCCGTAACTTTTCGAGTGGCTCGGATAATCTTCGAAATATGTTTTGTGAAGAGGATGATTTGTTCTTGGACGAGTATGATGATAAGAAAGAACTTATTCGTCACTATATGAGCCTTTATTTTCCACTTCTGCACTTTCACATGAAACCCGGCTATACATTTGACAGAGTTGCGCATATATTAATCACATGTATGAATCCTCTCACAGAAATCTATTGTATGCCAATGGCTAGTGACTTTGCTCTTTTAGACGCGGCGACGCACCATGCTACAAATTGTTTGGGAATCGACAAACTTCCGATCTCCTCAAGCACACTGAAAACTTCCATTGAAGAGTGGAAAATCAAGTTGCCGGTCTATGCGGAAGAATCCCGCCCGGAGTATTATGATGGAAAAGAACTTTTGGAAACATATCTGCCGGATGCTGAAAAGATTGCAAGCTGGTTCTATGACAACTGTGATGTTCAATAACGACAATTAATTATACGCATATACATACTTCCAAAACCATAGAAAACCGGACGCCTATGAATTATTTATAAGCATCCGGTTTTCTCTTATATCATCCGAATTATATTCTCATCTGAAAGTTCGGGATGTGCGACAAGCAACCCTTCAAGTGCCATAAGATTATCATCTGAATGTTCAATCTGTCTGGAATATGTATAACAGATTTTTATCTGTTCCTTCTCGGTAAATTTCTTATTGTTTTTGATATAAGAAAGCAATCCAAAATCTCTTATGATTGCATAAGAAATAAGTGCCTGCTTTGTCATAGAATGAACATTATAATCATAAACGCCACCCAAATAATAGGTGTAAATAAAGTAATTCACGATATGCTCATACTCATAATTTCTGTCCTGCATATATGCCTCAAATTCTTTACTCCATGCCATATATTCCTCATTTGTCATATCTAAATAGAGTGTGTGTTTCAGTTCCTCCATCAGCATTGGCCAATCAGAATTTATGTTTTCGAGAACGCTCATAACATCAAGAAGTGCTAACATGCTTTTCTGACGATTTTGGTTTATGGTATCTGCTGCTTTAGGTTCATAATTTGCTTCTTTTTTCGTAAGCAGATCCATCTTCGACAGGAATTCAGATGCACACTTTGACATTTTCACTTTTTTCCCAAGTACCTCATAATTATATATCAACTTCTGTACCTTATAGGAATATTGATACACACGTTTCAATCTCCGCTTTAATGAAATGCTTCTATCACTTATAATATCTATCATGTGTTCTCTTACTTCAAGAAGTCCCGCTAACAAAACCTCATCCACTTCATCACGATGAGGCGACTTCTTTTCATTTCGATATTCAACGAACCTATCCCGCCCCGGATTTGTCACAATCATCTTGGCCGCAACCGGACACGACATTGACAATGCTGCTTCAACCAGATTGCCATACTCTTCAAAATGTCTCGGGTATCGTCTGCATGTTTTACAAAAAGCACCCTCTCCAAGCCGGGTATACAAATCACACAGGTTTCTGTCATTTAGAAATGCACATCTGTCTCCACATTGTTTAAATACACCTTCCTGTATATCCACATGTGCGAGTACATATTCCTTGTCCGAATTTGACAGTTGATTGTATTTTTGCATTGTCTTGTCATCTATTACGATCTCCCATCCCTCACAACAGGTCGCAGGGCATTTGTCTGCAATACATTTAAATTTACTGTAATAATATGGTTTTCGGTAATACATTTCATTCCTCCACAGTAAAATAATTATTTAGAATCCACGGAGACAAGTTTCTTGACT
>JBJEMQ010000387.1:0-4911 GCA_051879755.1 Coprococcus sp.
AATGTCACTGGCATCAGTATTGAAATATCGTCGCAGCTTGTCTTTAGATGCTTCGTATGCTTTGTTATACCATCCAAGGGTGGTGTCATTATCATGAGTACCGGTATAGCATACACAATTCCTTGTATAGTTATGTGGCAGAAAATCATTTTCTTCAGGATTTTCAAATGCAAACTGAAGAATCTTCATACCCGGAAGACCGAATTTATCACGAAGTTCTATAACGGCATCATCAATAGCACCTAAGTCTTCTGCAATAATAGGCAGATGATAGCCAAGATTTGCTTCAAGCTGTGTAAAGAAATTTGTGCCCGGAGCAGGTCTCCATGTACCATTTACTGCAGTTTCTTCACCATATGGTACTGCCCAATACCGGTCAAACCCCCTGAAATGGTCTATTCGTAAGAAGTCAGTAAGGGTAAGCTGGTAACGGATTCTTTCTATCCACCACGCATAACCTGTTTCTGTATGTCTCTCCCAGTTATAAAGCGGATTGCCCCATAACTGACCTGTTGCTGAGAAATAGTCCGGCGGAACTCCGGCTACTTCTATGGGATATCCTTTTTCGTCCAACATGAACAAATCCTGATTGGCCCATACATCCGCGCTATCCCATGCAAGGAAGATAGGAGCATCACCGACAATGCTTATATTTCTTTCATTTGCATATTTTTTGACGGCCATCCATTGTGTGTGGAAAAGAAATTGAATGAAATTATAATAACCAATTTCATTGGCAAGTTTTTTTTCATATGCAGCACGTTGTCTCTTTGTTGGTGCTTTAAGCGAATCTTCCCACATATACCATGGCATACCATTGTGGTAATCTTTTCCTGCCATAAAAAGTGAGTAGTCTGAAAGCCATGCTGTTTCTTTTACAAAATTATGATATTCCTGCATTATCTCACTGTCTGTTGAAAAATCGTCATCATAATCAGCATCCGTAAAACGTTGGTAAGCAGTTTTGAGTAATTTCGTTTTGAACTCTATAAGAATCCCGTAGTCAATTTTTAGCGGATCCCATGTTGGCATATCGTCAAAATCAGAGTCATCAAGCAGCTTGTATTTTTTCAGATAATCCAAATCAATTATAAGCGGCTGACCTGCAAATGCTGAAAATGGCTGATATGGCGAATCACTAAATCCTGTATGTCCAAGTGGAAGCACCTGCCACAGATTCATGCCTGATTTTTCAAGAAAATCTATAAATTGATATGCTCCTTTGCCCAAATCGCCTATTCCGTAAGGACCCGGAAATGATGTTGGGTGTGCGAGGATACCGGCATACTTCTTTGGCCTTTTCTCATTGTTGTTTTCTGACATAGCAATCCTCTTTTCATTAAAAGTTGATAAATACAGTGTATAAAAACACCAAATTATATTATACATAAAAAGAATTGATGTGACAACGAAAATAGAGCAAATAAAATAAAAAATATATAGTTATAAATTGACTTTTTGCAAAATTCAAATTATAGTCATGATATATGGAAATGATACATCCGTATGAATAACAAAAAAGGAGGATAAAAGAATGGACGCAAAAACAACGAATATTGTTACATATATACCTGTTATAGGTTTTATACTGGCGCTTGCTATGGGAGATAAGTCGAATGAGGAAGTTAAGTTTAATATAAACCAGTCTATTGTACTTTCAGCCATTATGGTTATCTCTAGTATATGTGGAATTATTCTGGGTATAATACCTTTTATAGGTTTTGTAATGAGATTTTTGTTTAGTCTTGTTGGACTTGCAGCATTTATTCTTGCTTTTATTGCATTGGTATATGCAGCTACAGACAAAAAGTTTGAAATACCGGTAATTTCAGTGATTAAAATTATTAATTAAGAAAGTAGGAATATACCATGAGTAAGATCAGAATAATGACCGACTCAGCAAGTGATATATCTGCTGAAGAAGAAAAACAATATAATATATGTATTATACCTTTTCCCGTAGTGCTGGGAGGAAAATCATATATAAGCCGTGTGGATTTTGATAATGCCGGTTTCTACAGACTTATGGAGGAAAATGATGATCTTCCTAAGACTTCACAGATAACAGTATTCCAGTTTGATGAACTGTTTAAAGAGCAATTTGATGCCGGTTATACAGACGTTATATATGTCAGTATCAATTCTTGCGGCTCTGCTACTTATTCGAATGCAGTCAGGGCAAAAGAAGAGTTTTTTGATGAGCATCCGGAATGCAAGGGAAAGTTTAATATATATGTATATGATGGAATTGGCTATAGCGGAATGTATGGGTATCCTGTTGTTGTAGCAGCCAAAATGGCATGTGATGGAAAAACAGCAGAGGAGATAAACAGCTATCTTACATTGGAGCTTCCGAGAAGACGTATTTATTTTGGAATATATGGTCTTAAATATGCGGCAAAGTCAGGTCGTATTCCAAGCGCAGCAGCATTTGTCGGCGATGCCCTGGGTGTAAAACCTGTTATGCGTATATGTGATAATCAGATTGTTACAGCAGCAAAGTGTCGTGGAGAGAAGAAGCTTATATCTAAAATGATAGATATGACTTTGGAGGATATGGAGCCTGGTACTGAATGGCAGGTAGTTTATGGAAATGATGATACTGTCAGAGACGAACTTATATCCAAAATGACAGATAAACTGGGATATGGTCCTACAGATTGTTTCCAGATAGGCGCGGCTGTGGCGGCGAATGCAGGTCCTAAGGTGGTAGGTACTATTTTTACTATAAAAAAGGAACTTTAAAATAAAATTTGAAAAGCAATTGAATTTTAAAAATAAAATTGAAATTTGAAAAAATTGAAATTAAAAAGAAATAATGAAAAATTAAAATAAGGTGAGCCCAATTCCAATGGTTTTAAATAATGGGCAGTTCACAAATAGAAATTAATTTTAAAACCAAATTTAAAAAATTAAAGAATGAGATAAAAAAGGGGCTGTCGCATCACTTTGACAGCCCTTTTTTATGAATTATTTTTTCTTATTAAGAAGGCTGTTCTTAAGGTCATATAGTTTCTGTGAAAGGTCAACATATACTTCTTGTGGGTTTACTATACGACGTGTTTCATCCCATAATGTATTAAGCTCTTTATGGCAGTAATCCCGTATTTCCATAGTTGGTCGAACCTCATATACACATTGTCCCTTGAGAAATACAGGAACAAGCATTTCCCGTACCTCGTATGTACCGGCTTCAAGTGTAGAGCGTTTCCATGTTGCAACAGGATCAAAGATTTCCAAGTCCTTTGATGAATCATAGCTTTCACCTACCAGAGCTATAAGGTCAGCTTTTATTTTGCCTGTTTCTTTGTCATATAATCTGAAAATAGTTTTATTTCCCGGATTTGTAATTTTTGCCGGATTCTCTGATATTTTTATTTTTGCAGTAAATTCTTCTTCGTTTTCTTTCTTTATCGCAGCAAGTTTGTATACACCGCCAAAGGATGGATTGTCTGCTGAAGTTATGAGATTTGTACCAACTCCCCACGAAGTAATGGCAGCGCCCTGATTTTTAAGACTGTTTATAAGGTACTCATCAAGGTCTGATGAGGCAGATATAATTGCGTCAGGATGACCCGCTGCATCTAACATTTTCCTTGCTTTCTTTGACAGGTAGGCAAGATCGCCTGAATCAAGACGTATACCGTAACGCTTTCCAAGCTTTCCTGCTGCTTTCATCTCGTCGAATACACGTATGGCATTAGGTACACCTGATTTTAATGTATCATATGTATCAACAAGAAGTGTACAGGCATCCGGATATATTTCGGCATATGTTTTAAATGCAGTATATTCATCAGGGAAACTCATGATCCAGCTATGAGCATGAGTGCCAAGAACAGGAACATCAAATTCCTGACCACAGATTACATTTGAAGTGCCGATACATCCGCCGATTACGGCAGCTCTTGCACCAAGTGTACCGGCATCAGGTCCCTGGGCACGGCGCAGACCAAATTCCATTATGCCATCTCCTTTTGCTGCGTAGCACACACGTGAAGCTTTAGTGGCAATAAGGCTTTGGTGGTTGATGATATTTAAAAGGGCTGTTTCTATAAGCTGTGCTTCCATGATAGGTGCAACTACTTTTACGAGTGGTTCATATGGGAATACAACGGAACCTTCAGGTATGCCATATATATCACCTGTGAAATGAAAGCCTGCCAGATATGAGAGAAAATCTTCTTCAAATATATTGAGACTTCTTAAATATTCAATATCTTCATATGAAAATTTGAGATTTTTAATTAGGTCAATGACCTGTGCCAGACCGCAGGTTATGGCATAGCCGCTACCTGATGGATTCTTGCGGTAAAAAGCATCAAATACAACCGTATCGGTTGCCTTTTCTTTGAAATATCCCTGCATCATTGTAAGTTCGTATAAATCAGTTAATAAAGTAAAATTACGATTGTCCATAATGGCTCTCCTTCTGCATCGTTTAGTGTTAGCCTTCGCTTGCGTTCGTTAAGTGTTCACATTTCACCTCGAAAACTAAGCTCGCTTCGTTCGCTAAGGTTTCGGGTATATGTTCTCACTAAACTCACGCTGCTCTTCGCTTGCGTTCGTTAAGTGTTCACATTATAGCACAATTATTTTGATTGTGGTAGTTGTTTTTACATATGACTTTACAGGTGTAAAGCGGAGGTTTACAGGTATCAATAGTAGTGATAAAATAATGAGCCAGAAAAAATATTAATGAAGGGTAAAAGGGTATGAAGAAGAATATAAGAATAATACTTGCATCCGGTTCTCCGAGAAGACGTGAACTGCTTAGTCAGGCAGGGTATGAATTTGATGTTATAATAAGTGAGACAGATGAGGAAACAGATACTCTGATTCCAAAAGATTATGTAATGGAACTGGCAGAAAGAAAGGCAAAGGATGTATGCGGAAGAGAAACTGTGAAGT
>JBJEMQ010000388.1:0-4894 GCA_051879755.1 Coprococcus sp.
ATATTATTTGCTTTTATTTCATGCAATAATTTCTTCATTCCCGGTCTTTCCATGTTTGTCCCCGAATATCCGTCATCGCAGAACTCTATTGTCTCATATATGAAAAGCTCAGGATTCTGATGTATATATTCATAAATCTGCTTTCTCTGATTTGCGATACTGTTACTCTCACCTGTTTCACTTTCATCCTCTAATGACAATCGCAGATATAATGCTAAATATTCCAATATTTCGGATTCCTCCATTGTTACTGTGCTGCAAATGCAAATATAATCTCTATACGTTTTTCCGGATAAATATATATTTTTGATATGAAAGTCTCTATGAAAGCCTTTGTAATATATTTTTCATTATCAAACTTCAGTAAATCTTTTATATACATTATGTATTCTTCTGATAATCCATTTAATTTGTTTCTTTTACTTTTTTCTCTTTCCTGTCGTTTTTCCAAATCTGACAGTCTGCATTTCTGCTGCATCTTCAAAGCTTCGTATTCGCTCCGGATAATATTTCCCATATGATAGTCTATATAAATGCACTCCTCTTTTTCATATAAATGACTGATATCTTTGTCTATTGCTCTTAATTCTGTCTCTGTTTTCTTCAAGGCTTCTGATGCCCGTGATTTACCATATTCAATATAATACCTTTCATCTTTTAAAGAAGCGTCGTATTCTATGTGCATAAGCAATAATAAAATATATACGAGCTCTTTTTTTGTTATATGAACCGGCTCATGATATCCAATACTCCATTTTTTTCTTCCTTTTGGGCAGAAATATCTGTCATATCGTATCTTTTTCCCATTTACACATTGTCTGACGCAACTGCTTCTTATCATTTTTCTACCACACAAACCACAATACAGTACACCACCAAAACAGTTTTCTCCTATCGGGCAATCCTTTGAAGGATGCTTATGCAAATCTGCTCTCCTGCATATTTTCTTCTGCAGTTCATGGGCTTGCTGATATAATTCCTTTTCAATTAGTGCCTCGTGTGAATCGTTTATAACCACCCAGTCTTTTTCAGGTTTATGAATACGATTTTTTTCATTTCTTGATGTTATACATGTTTTACCCTGAACCAGACTTCCGGTATAGGTTTCACTATTCAATATTCTTTTTACCGCATTTTTATCCCAGCATTTATACTCTCCTGTTTCCATCCCCCAATACACCTGACCTGTTTTTCTGTAAAGCGCCGGTGGATTAATGCGCCTGTTGTTTAATTCGCAGGCAACAGCAGTATAGCTTTCACTTTTAATAAACTGCTCATAAATAAAACGGACAACAGGTGCTGTATTTTTGTCAGGCAGCAATATGCGTTTTTTGTCATTTTCTACTGTTATATATCCATACGGCGGTGGTCCGCCAACATATGAGCCTTCCTCCCTGCGCTGCTTTAAATGTATCTTTGCTTTTTTAGAAAAGTCTTTTGCATACATATCATTTATGAGATTTTTTATTTCAGAAGCCATATAGCTGTCTTGATTTTCTGTCTTTCCGGTATCAAAATCATCAGAAACGGCGATAAACCTCACACCCAGAAATGGGAATATATTTTCTATATAATTGCCCGTTTCCAGATAATTTCTGCCGAAACGTGACAAATCCTTTACAATGACACAATTTATTTTTCCATATCTTATATCCTGCAATAATCTTATAAATCCTTCGCGTTCAAAATGACTCCCCGTCTTCCCCAAATCAATATAGTATTCTACAATATTAATTATCTTCTTGTTTTCCTTCCGATTAAACTCTTCTGCAAATTTCTTTGCTATTTCAATCTGACTATCTATAGATTCATTTTTTCCGGCATCCTGACCTGATGAAAGCCTTGCATAAACACCTGCTCTATATATCATGCCGTCATCATTAACTGCCGCTTTCCTTTCTGCCGCTTTCCTTTTGGAAACTCTTCCCATCTCCACGCACTTCCCACATTGTTTGATACCCATCCGTATAGTAAAATTCAATTTCAAGTCTCTTATCTTCAAATATATTAATTTTCTTTATCATAGTGCATAAAGTATGCCTGTCTATTTTTTTTAATTCAGCGCAAGTCTGCATCATTTCTAACTGTTTTTCTGCATCTCTGCTGTCGTTAATCATTTCTTCTGTCATTATCTCCCGCGCCCTCCCGGCTTCCATATAATTATCAGCTTTACGTTTAAACTCGGAATATAATCTTTCATATTCTTCTTCTGTTATAACTTTTTGTGATAAATCATCATGAAGTCCGGCGCATAACAGACAATATTTTTCTTGATTATATTTAAGTCTTTCACGTTCTATATCATTATTTGGAAATGAAACAAAAATTGTTTCTGCCTCAAGTGCCTTTTGATGCACCTTCTTTTCTTCCATAAAAAGATTTGCATATTTTGTAACCGTCTTAAAAACCAGTTCTTTTAACTTTTCTTCCGTTATACTATGTCTTGTACACCCATCTCCACGATTCTTTGTAGAACAAATATAATAAAGCTTCTGCTTATTTTTATAACTACTGACACGTCTTATCATTTGTTCACCGCAATCACCACAAAACAGTATGCCGGAGAACAAACTATATGTTTCTGATATAGGGCTTGTTCTGCTGTCTGCGCATAGCAAATTCCGCACAATTTCAAAACTATTCTCCGATATAATCGGCTCGTGGGTATCTTCAACTTTAATCCATTCCTTCTGAGGCTTTTCTATAATTTTTTTCAACTTATAATTGATTTTCTCCGTTTTTCCCTGAACCATATGTCCAATATATATTTCATTGGTAAGTATTCTTTTTACCGTAGTACTGCTCCACTGCGCTTTTTCTTTTCCGGCAAAACCTCCCTTATAATTAGTTCCTACAGACTTCTTATACTCTTTTGGTGAAAGTATGCATAATTCATTCAGCTTCTCTGCAATAGCTGAATTTGCCATTCCTTCTATCTTCCACGCAAATATTTTTCTCACGACCTCTGCTGCATAGCAATCCACCACAAGCTTATTTCTATTGTTTTTATCTTTCATATATCCATAAGGTGCAAATGGTGCAATACAATCCCCATTCTTTCTTTTTACTTCAAACTGACTTTTTACTTTTGCAGATATATCTCTGCAGTAAGAATCATTAATAAAATTTCTGACAGGCAGAATGATTCCGCTTTCACCTGAATCTGCTTTAAAACTATCATAATGGTCCGTCACTGCAATAAACCTCACTCCAAGAGCCGGAAAGATTTTTTGTATATACCTTCCTGTTTCAATATAATCACGTCCAAAGCGTGACAAATCTTTTACAATAACAAGATTAACCCTGCCCTCTTCAATGTCACTAATCATTCTTTTAAATTCCGGTCTGTCAAAATTACTGCCTGAAAATCCATCGTCAACATAAACATCATATAATTCAATATCCTTCTGTTCCTGTATAAAAGTTCTTATAAGCTCTCTCTGATTTCCTATGCTGTTACTCTCAAGCTTCACAGTGCCCTTTCTATCTGTTATATCACCTATATCTCTATCATCTCTTGAAAGGCGAAGATACATGGCTGCAAGGAAATGCTTACTACTCATAATATCACTCCTACATTTTAGGCTTTCAAATTAATTTGCGCAAAAGTAACCTATATATGTCTTTCTGCAATATGTCTTAAATACTCCTCCATTTTATCATTTATATCAGGTCCTTCTTTTTGAAATCTTACCTTTACTGCATAATCACCAATACGATGTATATAAATATTATTTGTCTGCTGTGCAAAAGAAGAAAGCTTATCTTTAACAGACATCTTTGTATCAATATGTATATCTCTTATGTCTGTTAATGTATTTATATCTACGGTTCTAATATCCACCTCTGCCATAGTTTTCGTCTCTTCAAGATTGTTTTCCATCATATATGCTGCCTTTTCACTTATTCTTTTTATCCTATTCATTTATCAGATTGTCCTATGCGAACCGGTTCTTGATTTCTCTGTAATCCAGACAGATATTTATGCTTGAATGTAAAAGTAAAAAAAACACAATTGAAAAAGTCTTATACTTAATCAACTGTGTTTTAATTTATAATCAACCGATATTTCTGTCATTTATGCTCTTTAAGCCATTTCATAGCTGTATAGGCATAAACTGCTGTTCCTACAGGCAATGCATCTTCATCAAATTTTACTTTAGGATGGTGTTGCGGATAGCAGTATCCTTTATCAGGTTGTCCTGCTGCCAATGCAAGCATGATTGATGGCACCTCATGACTGACATAAGCAAAATCCTCCGAACCCGCAGACTTTGGAGCTTTCTCCGGACCGGACATAGCTGATAATTGTCCTGCGGTAAATGCCTTCTCACTACCCACAAGCTCTTTTAAATATTTGCTCATGCTATCTGCCAGTTCCCCATCATTTACAAGAGTAGGGCATCCGCTTCCGAATGTAACTTCTGCATTCGCCCTGAACGTAGCCGCAATTCCCTGTGAAATCTCCGTTAATCTGGATTTTACAAATTCTCTCACATCTTCATCATAGGTTCTGATAGTACCTTCTAATTCAACCTTATCAGGAATTGCATTTCCTGCATTACCGCCATGAATGCTTCCAATTGTCAGAACTGCCTCATCTGAAATGGCAAGTTCTCTTGCATCAATCTCCTGAAGTGCGGTGATAATATGAGCAGCAATGGTAATTGAATCTACCCCCGTATTCGGCATAGAGCCATGGCAGCCCTTTCCCTGAATGATGATTTTAAAATAATCAGCTGCAGGGGCACTGACACCCTTATCACTGACAATCACAGTTCCGGGTGCAAATGGCATTCCTGCCATAACGTGTATCATAAGAGCTGCATCTACTTTAGGATTCTCCAGTAATCCGTTTTCTATCATATCATGTGAGCCTTCAAAAATCTCTTCT
>JBJEMQ010000389.1:0-4856 GCA_051879755.1 Coprococcus sp.
CACAGCCTTCTTCATGATAAGGAAAACGTGCGCATGGAGGGAACCGGGGATGGGGAAAAAAAGAGCCGGAGCACAAAGGAAGTGGAGGCATTATACTCAGCATTCCAAAATGTTAATCATTTTAATGAATGCTGAGAAATAAGACGTTTTACTACTAAAAGATGAGCATTATTCGTTAGCGCAATCCACAAAGTCTTGCCATTTCATCTTCGTTGCCCTCCCACATTGGTGCTTCATCAGATACAGGTGTTGGAACAGATTCCATTGCGTCTCTAAGCTGTTCAACCGATGGCTTTGCATAGTAGCTTTTGGTTGTATCAGTTCTGGCATGTCCTAATACTGTAGAAACAAGCTCAATGGCGATTCCATCCTGATAAAGATTTGTGGCCCTGGTCCGGCGGAACATGTGACAGTGAACCGAATCCGGAAGGCTAATCCCTGTTTCACTGACAAGAGCTGCATATTTTTTTATAATCCGCTGGACATTTCCAACGGACATCCTGTCTGTTACACCTTTTATCGTTGTGGAAAATAAATATGCTTCTTTGGAAGAATTACTGTGATATACACGTATATATTCCCTAAGGTGTCCGACTGCTTTAGCTGTTAATTGTATGGTTCTCTCTTTGTTACCTTTTCCGGTTATGAAAATATTGGGATATTTTGATTCCATTGCGATATCACATAAGCGAATGTTAAGCAGCTCACTGATTCTTACAGCTGTATCGTAGAGAAGAATCAAAATAGCACGGTCTCGTACACCGAATTTCGTATTCGGCGGTGCGGACAGTATTGCAGCAAGTGCATCATCGGACAGAATAGGTTTTTCCTTTTTAATGGTTTTGCATGGTGAGATCTGACTGATTGCCAGGGCAACTGACTGGATTGATATGTCCATATCCGAGGCATAGTTCAGATAGGCACGGATAGCCGCAACTCTTACATTTACAGTTGATGGCTGGCTGCCATTTGCAAGCAGATATTCTCTAAAATCATAAATACATTCTTTGGTGCAATCGGAAAACTGAAAGGTACTTATGGACTTACCCAATTCACCTACAAGGTAGTTTTTAAATATTGTAAGGGAATCCCTGTAGGATTCTGCTGTAGCCTGACTGCGCCCGGCCTGCTTTACCAAATAAACATTTAGAAAGTTCCATGTTTGAGAAAAGAACAGCTGGTCAGTCGATATCTTTGCTGATTTATTCTTCATAGGGAATCACCTCCGGAATGACCTTTCCAGACACTGAATCTTTCTCTCGGATAGTATCAAATGCCTTTTCTACAAGATGATAGTAATAATACGTTTCATCAGGACTTTTGTGTCCAAGGTATCTGCTTAAATATGGGAGCATAATGTTTGTATCAATTCCCTGATGCATCCACTCATTAAATCTCTCTACTACAAAAGCATGGCGTAAACAGTGGGGTGTCGGATGTTTATCAATCGTTTTGGCAACCGGAAGCATAGCCCAATGGCGGTTAAAACTTGATTCCACTCCAGAGCACGAAACAGGCTTATGTGGATCTTTTCCCGGAAAAGCCCATTCAATTCCGGGGAAAAGCATTTCCTGATGTTCTTTATAGTTTTTAAGTACCGGAAAGCTATCCTGTGGAAGATATACAAGGCGGTCCTTGTTACCTTTTGAGCCAAGGACAGTAAGGATTCCTTTATTCAAGTCTATGTGTTCCCATTTTAGCAATCGCCCTTCTGACAGACGCAGACCACAGCAAAATAACAAGAGAAAAAGAATCTTGCACTCTCTATCGAGTCTAAATTGTTCTGAATTATGAGACGTGCGGATATCCATTTTCTGTAGCAGTTCCTTAACTTCCTCTTTTGATGGAATGTAAAGAACCGGACGATAAGCCTTGCAGAAAAAATTAGGAATATATGCTTCCTGACCAAGGGAAAGGATATATTCACTCAGCACTTTCACTATCGACATACGGCGATTATGATAGGCATCTCCTTCGCCTGGTCTGGCTTCAGACCATTTGGCTGCCATTTCATAGGTGACTGTTGTCAGTTCCGGATAATTCTGTACGCAAAAGGTATCAAAGCGTTTTAACAGCTTTTCTTCGGAATTATAGGCATATCCATCAGCTCGCTTTTGCTGTATAAGTCCTTCGATGTGATGTGCCAGACCGCTCTCAAAAATGTATGTCATGATAAAACACCTCCAAATTCCAGAGGGCAGAGCCTCATTTTATCTTCGTCACGTTCAAGATATACCTCAGCAGTTTCCTGACGTGCATGCCCGAGAGCATTAGAAATATCATCAAGTTTGTTGTCTGCCCGAAGCATTCTTGTGGCAAATGTTTTTCGTGTCATATGAAAGCCCTGACCAGTAGATAATTCATATCCATATTCAGCAAGTATTCTTTTTAAAGCTCCACGGCACGCCGTTGTAACTTTAAGCGGGATATATGGTGCCTGATGGCGGATAAATATATATCCGTTGCCTGTGACAGCCGATTTCGGGCGTCCATTCATGATGTATTTATATACTGAATTACCTACATCTGTTGGAACTGGAAGCGTTATTGCTTTCTTGTTTTCTGCTGAATGAAGGAAATCGTTTTGTTTTTCCAGTCAAAATCATTTACCTGAAGCTTTAGGATGTCTGCTCCCCTGATACCCATTCGAAGTCCAAGCATGACCATAGCTGTGTCCCTGAGTTCCATGGGAGTAGAAGCTTTCTCACGATATTCATATATTTTCTCGACCATATCATCGCTCAGAACATCAACTATGCTGCGATGAGGAGCACAGCTTGCAGATACTGCAAAAGCAAGTGTTGGTGAAATCAGATCCTGGTCAGCCATGTACCGTAAAAGCTGACGAAGCTTGGTTCCATATGCATTTTTACTTTCCGGGGTCGAATGGACATCATGGTTATGAAATGCTTTAACTACATCGGGTGTTATGGAAACTGGATTATCTATTCCATTATCTTCAAGATATTTGAAGAAACTGCATCCGGCTGCCCTGCACATGGTAAGTGTTTTATCGGTCATTCCATCCCGCCTGCGGCTTTCTATGAAACCATCAAGGATGCTTTTACTCCATGGTGGAAGATGATCAGACGCACGCTTCGGCTCAGCGATTATGTTGGATTCCATTATGCCCTGGAGATACTTTTCAAACATTCTGATAGTGTGTGAACGATGAGCTGATACGGAACAGCTGGCTTTGATCTGATTCGGACAATCCGGAAGTATATTTATCCATGATGCCACAGTTCCTGCCGAGTGTTCCAGATGGTTAAGTTCCAGGAACATGAAATACCATGTGAAATCATTGCGATAAACAGCTTTTGATGATTCCCTATATTTCCAATCGTCCAGAGCGTCAAGATATTCATCAGCTTTAAGTTCAAGAGGTACACTCGGATGAAATGCGGTACCTGTTTTAGAAAGTCTCATATTAAGCAGTTTTTCAACGTTCTCACCAAAAAGAACCAGCTGATAACACTCTGGAACATCACCTCTGCGGTGAAGATATTTCATAAGTGCTGTCATGGCACATACGGCGTTCTGACGTCTGGCAAGAGATTTACGGGATTTGCAGTAAGTATTCCAGTATTCGATAAGAGTATCTATTGTTATTGCTTCCGGCTCTGTAACTCCAAGGGAAGTAGCAAGCCTGAAGAACTCTTTGATGGCAACAGAATACGTATGGTAATAGCAGGGATTCTGTGTGGTCGCATAGTATTCTTCCAACTCATATGTCATGCGAAAAAAGGATTCCGACATTCCGCTTCGGCAGAAAAAACTGTCTTCTGAGCGGCAGAAAGAACTTTTGATATTTCCAAAGAGCAGGTAATGCTCAAGACGGAACAGGGCATTTCTATATTGAGAACACGTCTCATGGGAAATTTCCTGTTTTTTAATCTCAAGCCAGTCCAGTGCGGCATCCATTGAAAAAGGAATGCCCTTATCCATCAGGTACTTGAAAAGTGTAGTATAACAGGTTCTGTGCATGTCTATATTTTTACATGCACTGTCTGGCTGCTTCATCATATTAAGAACTGATGAAATAGCATCTAAATAGTTTATTTGCATATCAAATGCGCTCCTTTCCGGCTTCCCATTCGAGGAGAAACCTAATAATAGCGTATCTGATAATGCTCATCTTTTTTACAAGAAAGTGAGGATTTATGGGAAATAATAAAAAAAATCAACATTATAAAAACATGGGTATAATGCCTGAAATGGATACATTAACATTTGAAGCGGAGAGTGTGGCTTATACGGTGTGCCAGCGCTACGGCATTGAAACAAGCGAATACTCCTTCGGGTATATTGCCGGATGGAGCAATGGCCGGGATATGAAAGAACTTCGCAGCTCTATGGAGGTAATCCGCAGAGAAGCCGACAGCATGATCAAAGAAATTGATGCGAATATTGAAGCGATTCGCAAAGAACGTGCTTTGCAGTCTGAGCAGGAACAGCCGTTCATCAAGCAGTTTTATGTGGTGGAGGATTTGCAGGTAAAAGGCCCGTTGTCTATTCAGCGGTTCAAGGATATGGACACGGCGCTGAAAGCCTACTTTGCCCTGCCGAACGAGAAAATGAAGGCGTTTGGCATTGAGAATAGTAATCCTTTGCCGGGAAGTCTGGATTTCATTCAGTGCATCAACGGCATTGACCGCATTGTGGTGGACTACCTTGGCGTGGAAGGCTGGAAAAACCCGGAGATCATTGCAGCAACAGAGCGCATTGATGTGGCACTCGATCTGCATGATGCGCAGATTGCGTATCGTATCGGGGAACAGTATTTTACGATTCAGCACACCGAGGAGGGCTTCGATTATTCCTTCTACGATGAAAACTATCATCTGATGGACGGC
>JBJEMQ010000390.1:0-4850 GCA_051879755.1 Coprococcus sp.
CGTAAATCTATCCTCCATCGCTACCTTCCTTTCTCCCGTTCTGCCACAAGACTGTTGGTAAAACTGAAATTCCTGTAATCACTTGTGTAGGAAATCTTTGGATTATCCATAAGTCCTTTTTCCTTAAAGCTGAAAAATTCCTTATTATCGCCTCCTACTATCAGATGATCCACCAGCCGGATACCCACCATCTCACATACGGAATTCATACGGTCGGTTATCATCGTATCTTCTTTACTCGGAAACAGATTGCCGCTTGGATGCGAATGAATGAGCATAATACTCGCTGCATTTGATAAAATGCTTGCCTTGAGTATTTCCCTCGGATGCACCAATGCTTCATTTAGTGCACCAATACTTGCGAAGGTAACATTAATTGGTTTCAGGTCTGATTGCAGATTGACTACACAGACAACCTCCCTGTCCATTTCACAGAGAAGCTCTCCGATAGTGGCTGCTGCTTCGTAGGGATTCTGTAAAGGAAGCTCCGAATATAACGGAGCCTCCTTCACAAGCTTTACTCTGACCACATCAAGCTTAAAGGCTTCTTCTGCTTCCATCTGAGATTTCTTTTCGATTCCCATTCGCATCATCCTCCTTTAGCTCAATCTGTAAAATAAAGTCCCCTTCCCAGGCATTCATAAGAGCAATCAGTTCCTCCACGGTCATCTCCTGCTCCATAGTCTCCTCCTATCTGGACTTTCCGTTGTCATAGATAAGCTGCGCTTCTGCAACCATGCCATCCAGTCTCTTATTCGGAGTATCCGTTGCAAGGGTAAGTCTTCTTGCATCCTTATCATAGTGATATACCTGATTGGATAATCTGTCTTCCAAGGCAACCTGTCCCATGTTGATTTCGCTTACCATTTCTGCAAGCTCATAAGGGTCTCCAACATTTGTTGATACTGCGATGCACTCATGCACGGATGAAGGCAGAATATAAAGGTCTGTTTCAAGCTTCATAGCCAGCTTATGGAGATTATCTTCATAAAGCATGGAGCCTGCTCCATTAATCCCCCTGTCATTACTGATTACCCACATCATCTTATCTTCCGGCATCTCACCGATCATCATGTCTGCAACCTCAGCAGGCATACCGTCACTGATAAACATTTCACGAATAACATCGTTCATGGATTTGACGGTCGGCGGGAAAATACGCCTTGTGTTTTCCACAGCACACTTAAACAACTGCTCTTCATTCATTCCAAGCTGCTCCGCAAGATTATTGCGAATCGCCGAACTCTGGATTCCGTTTTCATCCACCTTTACCACCCAGCGGTAGATAATGGACAAATCCTGAAACTCTCTGTGCGGCATATCCCTGAGCATATCTTCATTCTGCAATGTGTTAATAACCTGAAAGACAATGTTATCCTTTGCACCTTCAAGATTCACATCCCCTACCTCGGGCATTTCCTTGAATGCCATATCCATTCTTCTGGCAGCACTCTGTAACACCTCCTGAAGATTCTCTGTCTCAAGATAGTGTTCATACATGTGATTGATATACAGTGTGGGAGAGACGCTTCTCCCTGCTCCGCTTCCCACTAATGTGATACCATCCAGAACCTTGTTTACTTTATTGACAGGTTCAACACGAAGTCTCATTCCCTGATACTGTTCCGGCATATAATCCATAAACTTCTCAGCCACGACTTCCTTAAAAATCTCGTAATTCATCATATAAAATGTCCTCCTTAATCTAAATTGTCAGTTTCATAACCGGGACCATCATCCAAATGGATAATTGCTTATTGGGACTGTTTACCTTCAATAAAAGGACACTCCCTGCAAGGTACAGAACACAATACCTCCAATGGTACACACAACACCTCTGCAATTCTTTCCAGCTTATCAAGATCCGGAAATCCTTCGTCACGCTCAAATCCTGAAATAATGGCTTCGCTATTACTTCCAAATCCGCATAGTCTTCCTAATTCCGCCCTTGAATAACCTCTCCTGTCCCGGTATTCCTTTATCTTTTCTCCAATCAAAGCTGTTCCTCCAAAACAAAGAGGTGTAAGCTGTTACGGCCTACACCTCTTTGAAAATACATTATTCAGTTACTTCATCCTCTTCCTTCTTTTTCCAGAAGAAAGCACCTGCTCCTGCTAAAATTGCAGCCAGACCAAGTCCGGCAAAGAGCCAAGGATTGAAGTTATCCCCGGTCTGTGGAAGCTTCGGTTCTGTAGGCTTGTTCGTAATATTCAGTGTATAAGTCACAACCTCAGGGGCTGCATCGTCATACTGTAATACCACCTCGTGAACAGTCTCATCAAGGATATACCCTTCTGCAGCCTTAGTCTCGACCACATAATACTTGATATCCTCCACGAACTCGCCATCCTTGAATACACCAATCGGAAGTTCTCCGGATTCCGCATGACCGTTCTTGTCAGTCACAAGTTTTTCAATCACATTACCATCTTTGTCACGGATTTCAAACTCTACTCCGGCAATACCCTTCTTGGTATATTCGTCAGTCTTATCAATGATAATCTTTCCGTTCACAAGCTCATCCTTCATGGATACCTTCTGGATTTCCTTTGTCTCAGTCACCTCAAACTCTACTTCGTTTGCAATCTTATAACCATAAGGAGCAATTTCTTCCCTTAAGATATACTTGCCAACAGGAATTCTGTCGATGACATGCACTGTTCCGTCGGACTCCCAGCTATAAACCACATTTCCGTTAGCATCAATAATGGAAAGCTTTGCTCCCTTAAGTTCGTGCTCTCCGGTAATATCGGTCTTGGAAATCTCAAGCTTGGTAGGATAGTTTTCAAATTCTGCCTCAAATTCAATTACTTCCACATCATCACCCTGATAAGAAGCATCCACATCAAAGCATTCATCAGACTTCACATATCCGGCAGGAGCTTCCATTTCCTTCACATAATACTGTCCGAGAGGAAGGTCTGAAATGAAGGTTACCGTTCCGTCAGCTCCTGTTACTGCTTTCTCAATGAAAGTATCAGCTGCTACAATCAGTCTGCCATCAGCATCGAAAATGTCTTCCTTTGCATATAAGCCGAATACTGCTCCCTCAAGAGCCTTCTTCGTCTCAGCATCCTTCTTGATAACAGTAATCTGCACCTTCTGTCTCTCATTGGTTACATCCATACCTGCATATACCACTTCGGTATTCTGGTCGATATAGGAAAGATCTGCTTCGATTGGTGTACTGTCAAGCACAAATCCCTCGATAGTTGCAGTCTCAACAAGGTAGTACTTGCCAAGCGGTAAATCACTAATCATGGCAATTCCTTTGTCATTTGTAACAATGGTTTCTACAAACTCATCAGCCTCATAATATACAGTGTCAAGACCATCCGGACTTACAATGTCCTCTCTTGCATAAACCTCAAAGGTAACGCCTGCAAGAGATTTCTTGAAGTAATCGAATACAAAGTCATACCACTTACCTTTTACAAGGTTAATGTCTGTCAGGAACTCTCCATCCTTGTTGATGATGATTGACCCGGTAGGAACCTCATCCTTCATAACAACGCTCTGGATTTCCTCCGTATCCTCTACAGTAAAGGTTACATCCGATGCCTTAAGATATCCGTAAGGAGCAAATTCCTCACGAAGCACATAAGATTCACCTACTACAAGCTTCTTAATCACATGTGCTTCCCCTGCCTTGGATGTCCAGGTATCAACCACATTCCCGTCCTTATCAAGAACAGTCAGTGTTGCACCGGAAAGCTCTGCACCGCTTGTAATATCTTCCTTTGTAAACTCAAAAGTTGTAGGCATATTGTGGAAGTTTGCTATAATTGTTGCATACTTCACTTCCTGTCCCTGATACTCTGCATCAAATTCGATCACATCATCACATGATACATATCCGGCAGGTGCCTTGATTTCCTTCGCATAGTAATGACCCAGAGGATAATCCTTTACGAACTGGATATCTCCGTTTGCATCAGATACTGCTACCTCAAGTAAAGTATCTTTCTCTACGATTACCTTACCATCCACGTTTACAATATCTTCTGCTGCATATAAGCCAAACTTAGCACCGGAAACCGGCAAACCGGTCTCTCCATCCAGTTTCGCTACGGATAAATCAACCTTCTGTCTCTCATTTGCAAATGTCAGGCTTTCCCTGATAACAGGTGTCTTATCATCCACATATACAAAAGTAACAATCTGTTCTTCTTTGTTCAGTACATAACCGTAAGGAGCTTCCACTTCTACCACTCTGTACTTTCCAAGAGGAAGGTCTGAAACTTTTACCTTTCCATCCTCCCCGGTTACAACGGTTGCAACCAGATCACCTTCTGCATAATACTTGTTTCGGTTTCCGTTCTCATCTGTCTGCATATCTGCTGTGTAAATATCCTCTGCTGCATAGATTTCAAACTTTGCACCGGCAAGGGAGCCTTCTTTATAGACAAATTCCTTATCTTCGGAATCTGCAAATAAACCGCCCTTATATGCATCCAGTACCTCGCCCTTCTTCTCAATTACAAGCTCACCAACAGCAGGAGCATCTTCATACTCTACTGTGATAATTGCTTCGTAAGTGTCAGGGTCCACTTCGTAGAAAGTATCAGTATCCACTTTTACTTCCACATAGTTTTCATTGAGTACATATCCAAAAGGAGCTGCCACTTCTTCAATACGGTAATTACCAAGAGGTAATACATCCGGCAAAATCAAATCTCCATCTGCATCAGTAAAGAATGAAGTATGGACTTTCTTTGACGGGTAAGTGGTAATCATCTCCACATACTTATTGGTATCCATATTGAAAATCTTAAACTCTGTGTTAGGAATAAGAACCGTCATTTTGGTATCTGCATCCTTCTTAATCACACGAAGCTTTGCTGTAAACT